>OMYR01000066.1 GCA_900315335.1 uncultured Bacteroidales bacterium | reverse complement strand
CGCCCGTGGCCTCCGCTCCATCTGCGAAGCCATCATGACCGACGCCATGTTCGATGCCCCGACCAGCCACAAGAAGTCGCTGACGATTACCCTCGACTATGCCAAGGAGAAGATTGACAAATTCGCCGGCAAGATGATCGGCCTGGAAGACTGATACGATACTGTAATCTATCTTGACTGTCATGAAACGGATCCTTACACTCGCATGCCTTTTATCTTTCCTGCTGCCGCTCCGTGCGCAGGAGCTGACAATCCCTGAAATAGAGGAGACCTGGCTCAATGCCGACGGTCCGATTCCCGTCGTGCTCAAGCATTCCGGCCGTCCCGGCATCGGGGATTTTGCTGCGGCATTCAGCGGAAAGTACCGCGACAACATGCTTGTGGGTAAATTGTACAATTACCTGACGGCAGATTATGCCGACGAAGAGGTCGCCGGCTTCGAGCTCGATCCTCGCAGCGGCTATGTGTCGATCAGTCTGGTCTCCGATGCGACGGTCCAGGCCGAAATGTGCTTCTGGAATCTGCCGGACGGCCGTCAGCGGATCGGTGTACGGCTTTACAATTTCTATGAGCTTTCCCGGCCGCTGCAGCTTTTCTATGATTATGACGCCAAAGACGGCCGCATGATGCCGCTGCATCCCGCGCCTGTGGACCTCCTGCCCGATTTCTCGCGCTGCGATTTCCATCTTCCGCAGAGAGGATAGATATCAGGCTGTACCCGGAATACGAAGTGGAAGGGGAGGCCTGGCTGCGCTACGACGGCCTCAATGGCTTTGTCTTCGACGGCCCGGATTCGATAAAATGGCGTATTCCATGGCCCCCGGCAAACCCATTGTGGACTGCTACATCCTGAGCGGAGGTTCCGCGGCCAATGTCCGCAGGGGGCCGACCGTCAACAGCGATGTCGTGGCCAGGATCTCTCCGGAAGAAAGTTACACCCTGATTCTCGAAAAGCCGACGGCCGGCTGGTGGCACATCCTGGACGACCGCATCTATCCTGCCGAATCAGAGGATGATACCGACGTCCTCTTCCTTGGGGGAGGGCAGCCTTGCTGGATCCATCACTCGATCGTCTGCATCGATTTCATCTTTACCGACGGCAAGGACGTGAAACTTCTGGCAGCGCCTTCCTATAAGGCGGACGTGACGGCAAGCATCGCACCCTCCAATGAAAAGGCGGTCCATCCGCTCGACGTCTCCTCCGACGGCGGCTGGGTGAAAGTCGTCTGCGGCGAAGCCTCCGGCTGGATCCGCGTCGAAAACCTCTGCAGCAATCCGCTTACCACTTGTATTTAAAGGAAAAAGTACACAAAGAGGGATTCGTCGACAAACAAGTTTACCATCCTCAAGGAAGCCTGTCCTTGAGGATGGTATTTCATTTCGCTTAACGAGCCATAGGTTTGGGTAGAAGTGAAGAATGAATCTGCTTTCGGAATGGAAGCCCAGACATGATAGGACAAAATTAGAGGGTGACCACTATTAGTCACCCTCAACCATTTTATCAGCATCTATACTCTTTACCAAAGAGCGTCTCTAATGCTGTAAGCAAGAACAATCCAAACAACAACCATAACAACAATTGACAAGATAAAAGTAATGATTGTCCAGCGATTGATTCTGTTAAAAGAAGTATCACTCTCAGTGTCTTTCTCCCCTCCGATAGCTTTTTGGTGGGCTAATATGCTCAGGACCAACGGGATAAGGCCGATCGGCATTGAGAGGATAGCGATAACTGTCGAGAGGACAACCCATCTACGAGCGACTTGTATTTGCTCTGACTTTTGGTTCATGGCGACTAAAACATCGGTTCTACACATAATACATAAGCATAATAGAGTTTTAGTGCGACACACTCTATCGTAAATATACTTCGCAAAGAGCTTCAGACCACCAATGTTCCTCAATTATTTCGCTAATCTCTTCATAGGCCTCTTGAAAACAATCAGCCTGATCATCCCCGGCTTTAGTTAAAGCTCTGACATTCATGGTCTGTCCAAGTTCGAGACTGAGAGGTTTCCCTTTACTGTCCAAAATCAGCGTAGCTAAGAGCGTTCCATCTTTCAGTAAATGATTCTGCACGATGAAACCTGCTTCCAGAAAAATATTCTCAGGGATCAAGTCTGACTTGCCCGGAACATCACATGCGAGAGTTCGATACTCAACACGCCGGCCCTTTGTGACAGTTGTTGTGATGTCAGCACCAGCGTAGAGATAGACGGTCTGTCCGTCATCGTTGAAAACATGGATAAGTTCCATTTCACTCTTGTCCAAAGCCAACGGTTCGGAGCAACCGGCAATGATTGAGATTATGAAACTCATCATAAAGATCTGCAATACTTCAAGCTTTTTCATACGTTCATTTTTAGGGTGGTATAATTCGTCTTCCTCTGAGTAGCACAGAGAGGAAAGTCTGCGTCACCATTCTGACTATAGCCGTCCTGATGAATGTAAGCTTTGGTACATTGATATAGCGTTCAATACTTGCTCTGTCGGTATTTCCAGAAGCAGCATCCGCTCCAGAAGCCGGGGGAGTTCTTTCTCGAAAAACTGCGTCCGTCCCAGATTCAGGATGATTTCCCGGGCCTTTCCGCTTACGTAGTAGCCCAAGCCACGTTTGCTATGGATGATCCCTTCCTTGGACAAATACTCGTAAGTATGCATCAAGGTATTCGGATTGACACCGATTTCGGCGGCATATTCCCTGACGGACGGGATTCGGTCCTCTGCCGCCAGTTCTTCCCGCAGGATCTTGTCGCTGATCGAATCAGCAATCTGCAGATAGATGGGTTTATTGTCTGAAAACTGCATAGGTCAGACAGTCGTGTATTTCCATTTATAATAGACTGCTGCAACCAGCGGCAGGATTGCCAAGGGAATATACTTCGACCAGGTATTCAGCAGTTGCAGGATCTCATTGAGCGGAAGGCCGTTCCGCACCATCGCCGCGATGGCGATGAGGGGGATTCCGAAAAGAATGCAGACAGCGATCAGGGTTTTCCTCTTCTTGAAATACAAAGCGCACAAAAGGCTCACCAATCCTGCCACCATCCAATTCAATATGGATTTCAAGCCCAAGGCGAGAAAAGACGGCGTAAGTTCTTCACCGGCAGTCCTTTCTGCGCGAATCCCTGAGAGGTATTCATATTTGTTCACCCAGTATGTCGAGTAAGAGGGATCCAATAATGCGACCAGATAATCTAATAACGAGTAAACAGCCACGACGCCCCCCGGTATGATTATGATCGAAATGAGCAACATGGACAAGGTCTTTTCCAACGCTGAGGCCGGAAGCAGGAGATAATCCACACATTGGCTTTTCTGCGTAAACCATCCATAGACACGGATCAGCAGCAAGGCCGTCAGGTAAGACAGCAGGCTGTATGCCAGTCCCTGCCGGGAATAGGACATATCCCCCCAGTTCCCTTCAAAGACCAGATGACGCAAGTGAACAAGCAGATACAGCACGACCCCTGTCAGGCTGACCAGGAAGAAATCCATCTTGCAACGCCGCCAAATCCGGCCGAAATCGTACTGGAAGTATTTCTTGAAACGAGATAAGGAGAAAACGGGATTCATAACTTATTTATCTGATAATTGATCACTCTTGCTCATCGCTTGCAGCAGTTGCTCCTTCCTGCCGTAAAACGCATTATACAAAGCACCGATATGGCAGCGCGTTTCAGCCCGTTCGGGATTGGGGCAGATCTGGACGCATCCTGAGGGTAAGCGTTCGGTCCAGACAGCATCCTGACGAGTCACCGTATCATACTCGAAACGGAGACGGCGGCCGATTTCATCGATCGGCAGGCATAGTACCTCTCCTTTCCTGTCAAGGAGGATAACCGAATCGATGATGTCCTCAATATCTGCCAGTTGATGCGTGGCTATCAGAATGGTCGAGTCTTCCTTCGAATGGGCGGCCAACGCTTTCCTGAACAAGGCCTTGGATGAGAGATCCATGCCGTTGGTAGGCTCGTCCAAAAACAGATAAGTGTTCTGACAGGCGATGTGAAACGCAATATATGTCTTCTTTCTCTCCCCGTAAGACATCGCCGATATGCGTTTGGCAGAATCCACATTGAATACTGACAGCAGACTCCGAAACAGATCCGGAGAGAACGCAGGGTAGAATCTCCCGCGCGAAAGCGCATAATCAACGGGCTCCTCCCGGATGCCCGGCATCTCATCAGGCACAAATGCCAAATGCTCGAGGAAGGAAGGATGTCGGTCAAACGGATTATTTCCATCTATGCGAATCTCACCCATTTGCGGTTTCTTCAACCCGCTCAGGAGATGCAACAATGTCGTTTTCCCTATTCCGTTCGGACCGAGAAGACCATAGATATGCCCGGACGGGATCCTCAAATCCAACCGGTCCAAGACCGGAGTTCCTTTTCCCTTCCTGTAACTAAAGGCAAGCGAATGGATGTCTATCATAGTGTATTAGTTGAGTAGTACACTACAAAAATAAAAACAAATTATCCAACTTGCAAACTTTTTTTTACATACCCGTGTTTTGGGTGTCTTGTGCGGGAACCTTTGCTTTGCTCTTCGAGAACAACCACTCCATAAAGTCGGGCATCTCGAAGGCTTTCCACCAGCACACGTGGCCGCAGCCGGGGAATTCGTGGTAACGGACATCCGCTCCGGCAGCCTTCAGGGCACGGTAGGCATCCCTCGAACCGGAAACCGGGACGGCGGGGTCGCTGTCACCGTGGTAGAGGCTGAACGATACGCCTTCGAACTTTCCGAGCCGGTCGGGATTGATGTCACCGCAGATGGGGACGGCGGCCGCGAAGATGTCGGGATGGCGGGCGACCGCGTCGAATGCACCGATCCCTCCCATCGACATGCCATAGATGTACACCCGGTCCGGATCGACGTCGGGCCGCTGAAGGAAAAGATGCACGAGTTCCATGACTTCCTTCATGATCTTGCTCTCCGGATAGTCTTTCGGAAAATCATAGGAGCCAGGACTCACGTCGAAGGCCCAGGTATGGTTTTCCGGGCATTGCGGTACGATCACGAAACAGGGATAATCCTCCCGGTTGACCGGATTCAGGAACATCTGGGCGCCGAAGATGGTTCCCTCGTTGTCGTTGCCGCGTTCGCCGGATGTATGCAGATAGAGGACAAGGGGATAAAGCGCCTGCCGGGCGGTCTTTTCCGGCGTGAGGTAGCGGTAAAGGAGGGTATCGCCGTCCGCGCAGCGAAGTTTTCCATATTCGTAAGATTGTGCTTTCATCGACAGTACGGAGAGGAAGGCCAGGAAGAGGAGCGTCCAGCGTTTCATGGTACGAGTTCGGGATTACAAAGATTATTGTTCAAATCTACGAAAAAATATTTTGCAAGTAGAAAAAAAGTTTCTACATTTGCAGTCCCAAAACGAAAGGGAATTGCTTCCTTAGCTCAGTTGGTAGAGCACGACACTCTTAATGTTGGGGTCCAGGGTTCGAGCCCCTGAGGGAGCACGAAAATAAGAAAAACTCAGCTATTCGGCTGAGTTTTTCTTATTTTCGTGTGCTCCCTTTGGTCGCACCTTTAACTCAATTTGTCGCCGTTCATCGAGATCAGGAACTCTTCGTTGTCGCGGG
>OMYR01000047.1 GCA_900315335.1 uncultured Bacteroidales bacterium | reverse complement strand
TCAAGAGCGATGACGCCGAGTTTGTGTCTAAATCACTTTACTTATTGTCTAAATCACGCAAGTTCTCGTCTAAATCAGGCGAAAACGTGATAGTATATTGCGATATATAGTGATAGTATATTGCGATATATAGAGGTCATATATATCGCAATATACTATCACTATATATCGCAATATACTATCACGTTTCTGCGTGATTTGGACGAAAAGTAGCCTGATTTAGACGAGAAGTAAAGTTATTTGAACGCAAAGTAGAGGCAAACGGTTAAAAACCTCAAATAAATAATTAACGTTAATTAACATAAGGAACGCCATCCCTTACGTTAATTATATAGTTAGCGATATTGATAAAATTATATCCGATACAAGGAAATTATAACCAATGATTGGCTTTGTACCACGCTATGGTCTTTTCGCAACCGGTTCTTAAATCGTGTTTTGGATAAAAATTCAAATCACGCTTTATATCCTGTGTGTCGCAATCCCAATTACGGGCAGCAAGAATATTGTATTTATCTTTATTCAACGTGAATTGTTTGTGTATAATTCTGCCGAACCAATCCAAAAAAATAGATATAAACCTAACTATCCATAACGGAAAACGAATACTTATAACCCATGTGGAAAATATCTCTTTGGTGATTTGTGCAAATTCAGTATCCAAATAAACATTATTATCCGATACAAAATAGGTTTTGCCAGATATATCACTATTTGCTGCCAAAATACAAGCCTCACACAAATCCTCGCCATAAATAAATGTCAAACGTTGAACAGGTTTGCCAAGTGTGGCATCTATATGATTTTTAATTGTTTTGAAATATACAAAATAATCTGTTTCACGTGGGCCATAAACTCCCGTAGGACGTAAGATTATATACGGATTAGTACAATTTTCGTTAATATATTCTTCCCCTTTAAGTTTAGATTTGCCGTAAAAAGTGTTTGGTTTATTCTCATCCGTAGTTTTAGCAGGAGCAAAAGGATTATCGGGTGCGGGGCCGTGAGCGGCAAAAGAAGAAACGTATATAAGTTTGGTCGGTAAATCCTTTATTGCATCTACGATGTTTTTGGTATAAGAGAAATTAACCGTAAAGAAATCTTCCGGTTTTTTGGCTTTGGTCAATCCAGCCAAATGAAATATGGTTGAAAAATTCTCTGTTTGCAATTGATTTCTCAACGTGGCAGTATCGGTGTATTTCAAATCAATGAAATGTATGCGGTCATCTGTCAGATATTTTTTTGAAGAAGTCTTTCTTATGCCTGCATATACTTCGTAATCGCCTTTTTTCAATAACAAATCCACAAGAGTTGAACCTATAAAACCACTTGCGCCTGTAACCAATACCTTTTTCATCGCCTTTTCATCATTGTTTGATAATCTCTCCTACCCTATCTGTTATTGTATATCTTTTATATAAGCACGTCTTCTTATTACTATTTTGCTGTCATATTTTGTCCAAATATGTGCTGCTTGATTGTATTCCAATTGAGGATTTGCAAGAGCCATTTTTGAACCAAGACGAATATAGTTTTTATTCATATGTGCATAATATATGGAATGAATTCCTTTGTTCTGCCACTCCGGATCGACGCCGTTAAGATACAAATCTATATATTCGTAATTCTTCATCGCTTTCAGAATATGATACCAACCGAATGGGAACAATTTGCCTTTGGCCTTTTGAAACGCTTTGGAAAGAGTCGGCATCGAAATACCAAAAGCCACAACATCGTCTTTGTCATCGACAACCAAACACATCAAATTCAAATCCACGAAAGTGAGATATTGTTTGATATAAAAATCTATCATCTCGTTAGTCAAAGGAACATATCCGTAAAGACCTTGAAAGGCCTTATTCAAAGTAATAAAAATTTTCCTGCCATAGCGTTTTGCAACTTCTTTTTTGGAAAGACCCTCAACAATATGCAGATTATATTTTTCTTTTATCAAATCATTGATACGGCTCACCTTTTCAGGCACAGGTTGATTGGCGGATATTTCATATTGAACCCAATCCACTTCTTTTTGAAAACCCAATATATCCATTATATTAGGATAATATGCAGGATTATACAGCGAAGCCATAGAGCAAAGAGTGTCAAAACCCTCTACAATCATACCTTCTTTATCCATATCCGTAAAGCCCATAGGACCTACAATTTTATCAAGTCCCCTACTCTTACCCCAATTGATAACAGCATTAAATAAAGCCTGCGCAACATCGGCATCATCAATTGTATCAAACCAACCAAAACGTATGTATTTACGCTTCCATATTTCGTTTGCCTTATTATTGATAATACCAACTATTCTTCCGCAAAGTTCATCGTCTTTGTATGCCAAAAATATCTTATACTCACACCATGCAAGGGCAGGGTTTATTTTCTTGTTGAATGTATTCCTCTCATCCATATACAAAGATGGAACAAACATTTTATCATTTTTGAACAGTTTAAAAGGAAAATCCAAGAAATCGTTAAACAACTTGGAAGAGGTTATACGATACTTACCTTTATTATATGGTACTTCTTTTATGGTAATTATGGACATAAATTGATATTTTGACTATAACAAGTGCCTTATCGGTATTCAACAAGGCACTTCAAATAATTTTTATTTGATAATTTGATATTCTCTGAAAATTTTAACTATTGTATCGATAGCACGGTCAATCTGAGATTTGGTATGTGTTGCCATTAAAGCAAAACGTATCAAAGTATCTTCCGGAGCGCATGCAGGCGGCATAACGGGAGAAACAAAGATACCTTCGTTTAACAAATCTCTCGTAACTGCAAAAGTCTTTCTCACATCGTGAATATACAACGGAATTATAGGTGTTTGCGTCGGACCTATTTCAAAACCGTAACTTCTAAACAAATTCAAAGAGTAATGTGTCATCTCCCAAAGGTTTTTAAGTCTTTCCGGCTCTTCCTGTATAATATCCAATGCTTTGAGAACACTTGCCGTTGCAGCAGGTGAAATACTTGCAGAGAAGATATAAGGACGTGAATGATGACGCAAAAAGTCAATAACCGTATCATTAGCAGCAACAAAACCACCGATAGTTGCAAGCGATTTAGAGAAAGTTCCTATTATTATATCTACTTTATCCGTTACTCCGAAATGATTACAAACACCTCTACCCTGCTCACCTAAAACACCCAAAGAATGTGCTTCATCGACATATATACTGCCATTATATTTCTCTGCTAATTCAACTATTTTCGGCAATGGAGCAATGTCCCCTTCCATTGAAAACACTCCATCAACAACAATCAATTTAATGGCATCCGGTGGAAGTTTTTTCAATATTTCTTCCAAGGAGTCCATATCATTGTGCTTAAACTTCAACTGTGTTGCAAAGGACAATCTTCTGCCATCTACAATAGATGCGTGGTCTCTTTCATCACATATAATATAATCACCTCTTCCAACAACACATGATAAAGCCCCCAAATTTGATTGAAATCCCGTAGAATAAACTATCGCTTTATCTTTACCTACAAATTTAGCTAACTTATCCTCCAACTCAACGTGAATATCCATATATCCGTTCAAAAAAGGACTTCCTGCACAGCCTGTACCATATTTTTTTATGGCTTCAATACCGGCTTGTTTGACTTTGATGTGATTTGTAAGTCCCAAATAAGAATTGGAACCAAACATCAAAACCTTTTTACCATTTATTTCCACCTCAGCATCTTGATCTGAGGAAATAGGACGAAAATACGGATAAATACCCAATGCCTTTGTCTGACGCTCTTCCTCCAAAAGAGGAGCTTTTCCCAATTTATAAGTTAGTTGTTTCATCCTAAAATTATTTCCTATTATATATTATTAATTATTTCTTGTTTTAAGTTACTGCACCCTATACGAAAAGTATCTTTCGTTATATATTCTTCTCCAAAAAAGTAAGTCATCAACGCATAATACTGCATAGCCTGAACAGAGGTTCTTATTCCTCCTGCTGCCTTAAATCCAATGGTTCGATTCGGATTACTATCCATAAATTTTTTAATGGCAAGTATCATAACAGCAGAAGAATAAATATCGGCACCACGTGAAACTTTACCTGTCGAAGTCTTGATAAAGTCTGCGCCACAAGTCATTGCAAGTTTAGAAGCCTCATAAACATTTTTGAAATCTTTCAATTCTCCCGCTTCTATTATTACTTTTAGTTTAGCCTTTGGATTTTGTTTAACGATGCTATTCATAGCATTTAACTCTATACACAATTCTTCGATATCCTCAAAAAACAATCCTCTGTTTATTGGTACATCAATTTCATCGGCTTTATTCTCAATAGCAAATCCAATATCGTGTAATTTACCCTCCAAAGACATTTGTCCCGTAGGAAATCCACCCGAAACAACAACCTTTGAAATGCGCTTATCTATATTTATTGCGTTTAGTAATGGTAATAAATTTGAATAGACGCAAATACCTGCAACAACTCCCCTATTACCATCAATCTCAAATGTGGATTGCAAAACAATATCTTCTATCGCTTGTTTATAGTCGTCATCATGCAGAGTAGTAATGTCTAATAAAGATAACAATTTTCTAACTACCAAGTCTTTATCCAAACTTTCAAGCGTAGTACTTACTATTTTATCCACACTCTCGTTAAACTTCTTCGGCTCAGAAAATGCTAAATTCAACAGGTTATCACAGATATTATTTTCCATCATTATTATCAGTATATTGTAAATTGAAGGTAGATTTTTCAAACTTATAACCGTCAATTATCTTTGAGTTTATAATAGTTTTAACCCTTATGTTTTTCATCCATTGTTTGCCGTTCATCTTCTTTCTTGACAAAAGATATTTGCTAAGAGACTTTGAAATTCGCTCGTCTTTCATATCCATCAATTTATTTTCGAAGAAATATTTTTTATTCAATACAATAGACTCTGCAACAGGTATTTTCATCGGACAAACAGCCGAACAATTACCACAAGACACGCACGAAAAACAAAGATGTTTATAAGACTCGGTATTTTCAATGAAAGGCAAAATAACATTGGCGATAGGACCAGTAAAGACATTGTCGTAAGGCTCATCTCCTATTATATTATAAACAGGACAAACCTTTTTACAAGCCCCGCAATTGATACAAGTCAATGCCTGCCTTATATCCTTATTCTCCAACACATCACTCCTTCCGTTATCAACCAAAAACAAATAAGTTTTCTCGTTACTATCAATCGGAGAAGGCGTGTAAATAGATGTAAGATAAGGAAAATCAACTTCCGAGCGGTATATACTATCCAAATGTGAGAAGATCTCAGACTCCTCTGCCTTGAAAAGAAAATCGGTTATCGGTAAAACAAAAATCTTAGTCTTACTGTTCAAAACCAACTCCATATCATAAGCAGAATTGAAGTTAAGAACCAAACTACCGGTGGAAACAATACCGAATTTCGGGTGAAAAATAACACAATCGTCAGTTTGACTATCTACCGTATAATCATCGTTCTCAAAGAATTTATTTATACCTAATTCATTAGTAAAATAAGAAGAAAAGATATTGACTTTCTTAACTTTATCCTTTTGAAGAATTTTATCCAACTTCAAAAGAAAATCATTGTAATCCACACACCAAAACACCTCTCCCCCATTGGAAGAAAAGTTTTTGTTGAAACTTACCAAATTATCGACAATACCATTAATGAACTTATTACGGATATTTGAAGCCACTTGTTTGACGTATTCCTTATTGCGAAATACACCACTTGCAATAAGTTCAAAATTATGAGGCGTTAAAACCTCGTCTTTTCTTTGGCTTATTGCAGTTTTACAAGCGTCTAAAAAATCTCTGTAATCGTTGTTATTCATTAATTTCCGCTTTTTATTTTACAGCAGGTATCTTCTCTACTCTTCTTTGGTGTCTTCCGCCTTCAAAACTTGCATTTAAGTACGCATCAACTATATTTTCGGCTTCTTGCTGCGAAATAAATCTTGCAGGAAGAGCCACAATATTTGCGTTATTATGCTGTTTTGCAAGACAAGCTATCTCTTCATTCCAACAAAGAGCGCAACGAACATTCTGATATTTGTTGGCAACCATGCTAACACCATTGCCACTTCCACACATTATGAACCCAAACTCGTATTCCCCTGCATCTATTTTCTTTGCTATCGGGTGAATCATATCCGGATAATCAACACTGTCGGGAGAATTACATCCAAAATCTTCTATTGTAAAACCTTTGTTTTCAAGGTATTTTTTAAGATGTTCTTTCAATTCAAAACCGGCATGATCCGATGCCATAGGTATAATTCTTGACATTTCTCTTAATTTTTTATAAATTAGCTTTGCAAAGGTAAAACAAAAAAAATTATTATTATGCCTTATAGTGAATAAATTTTACATATAACATTTGTTTTAACACTTATGTTTTTCTAAATAAAAGGGAAAAATGTTTTGTATTATATCTATGATATAATACAAAATAATAAAAAAACATATTTTTCGCTAATTAAAAAATTAGTGTTAAACATTAGCAAAATAATCTCAATGATTAGTAAAATAATGTTTAACACTATTTTGTTAATCTCAATGATTAATTTACCAATCTCAATAATCAGAAATACAAGATTAAATATTATTTTAATGACAATAATAGAAATCCACAAAAAAATTGTTAATAACTATGTTATTTTAATGTTTTCAAAAATATCACTCACTCAACATTGTTAAAAAACATACAAAAAATCAACAGTTTTAACACTTATTATCAACATTTCAAACACTGTTAATAAAATTATAAACAATAGTGTTAATTGTGTTGATAAAATAAATATTATTTGTTTAATCTTTTAATAATAACTAATTTGAAAATTTTCAGTTTTATAATAAAATTGTTGATAAATATATTAATTTTGCACAGCGAATGTTGATACAAAATTTTATCAACATAATTAACAAATATATTAAATATTATTATTTTATATAAAAAGAATAAATAATAAAAAATCAAATGTTAAAAATGGCTGCGGATATTAAAGAAAAAATTCTTCAACTGAAAAAACAAAAGGATGTCGTAATACTTGGACATTATTATCAAATACCTGAAATTCAAGATATATCCGACTACGTTGGAGACTCATTGGCGTTGGCACAAAAGGCAGTTGAAACCGATAAAAGTATAATATTGTTTTGCGGAGTTCATTTTATGGGCGAAACGGCAAAAATTCTTAACCCGAAAAAGAAAGTAATAATTCCGGATTTGAATGCAGGTTGTTCTCTTGCAGACAGTTGTCAATACGAAGAGTTTAAGCAATTCAAGGCTCAATATCCCAACCATATTGTTATATCATACGTCAATTGCAGTGCTAAGATAAAGACTTTAAGTGATATAATATGTACTTCGGGCAATGCTTTGCAAATTGTAAATTCTTTACCGAAGAATCAGAAGATTATATTTGCTCCCGACAAAAATCTTGGTGGATACATCAACCGTATGACCGGAAGAAATATGGTGTTGTATCACGGAAGTTGTGAAGTTCATGATTTGCTTACTGCCGAATATACTTTGAAGATGAAACAGCAGTATCCGAATTATGTAATGATTGCACATCCGGAGTGTAATGATGCTGTTTTGCAGTTGGCAGATTATGTAGGTTCTACGCAAGGAATGATAAAATTTGTAAAAGAGAGTAAAGAGAAGAATTTCCTTGTGGCAACGGAGAATGGAATCTTGCATAAATTACAAAATGATAATCCGGATAAAAACTTTGTTGTCGTTACTCAAAATCCAAGTTGTGCTTGCAACGATTGTCGTCATATGAAGTTGAACACTATGGAAAAAGTTCTTGCTTCATTGGAAGAAGAGAAGTACGAAATCAATTTAGATGAACAAATTATTGCAGATGCAAGAAAGCCGATAGAAAAAATGCTTGAAATAAGTAAAAAACTTGGAATTATCAAATAAATTCGTGTTTTATAATTAATTTATAATTTATTGATTAATAATTGTTATAATTAATAAATTTAATTAATTAAAACCTCTGAGAATTGAATATTTTTTAGTGTATTATCAACTACCTTGATTATTCTTTTCTCAGAGTTTATTTTTTGTGTTGTTTTTTTATGCTTTGAAAAATTTTATTGGTTGAATGATGAAAAGGAATTTACTATTTTTTATTTTTTTGTTTTCTTCAATTTTTTTGTCTGCTCAAAATTTTAAGGCAATTTATAAGAGTATGAGTTCAAAAGATAAGTTTTGGGTGGTGGGACATTACAATTCCGTTATGACTGCCATTAATATTTCAAAGGATGTTATGAAAACTATGGATAGTTTGGATAATGAGAAATTTTTTGGTGGAAATTCCGAGGGTGGAAAGTTTGATGCTTTTCGTCATATATATTGGATGTATAGTCTTTCAATTGAAATAGGTGAGGAGAACGCAAGAAGAATAGGGGAGATTTATGAAAATTACAATTACTACGTTTTCACTCAAAAGCCTTTAAGTGGTTATGATAGTGTTGGAATGGCTATGGATTTATTTAACAATGATTTAGGAATTTCTCTTAGTAAAACTATTGAAGATAAATCACTTGTTTTCAAAGAAATAGAAAATATAATCATTCAAGGCAGAGCAAAAGTTATAAAAAAGAATCAAAACTTTGAAAGTTTGGATATTAACGGTGATATAATTTCACAAGAAGAATGGAAATCATCATGGAATAATAGTCGTGTTCTAATTTACTCCAACGAATAATTTTCTAATTTTATCCTTTAATAATATCAATAATTTTTCAAGTATTTTTATGAAATTAGTGTTTAATACTAATTTACTAATGTTTAACATCAGCGGATTAGTGTCTCACACTAATTTATTGGCATCAGTATCTATTAAATTTTATTGATAATGATACTACGACGATTGGAAGTTACAATGGTTTTACTTTATTATATTTTTGGTTTTATAGTTGTACGAGTTGTAAGTTATGGTAAGTTATGGTTTGAAGTGGTTAAAAAAGAAAAACAAGATTACGGTAAAACTATTTTTGAACAAAACGGAATAAGAGTTATTTGTATAAATTCTTTTGCTTCCGATATAAATAGATTAAAACAAGAGTCGTTAAAATATGGGATAGATGGTTTTTCTTATTCTGCTGTCGGTTTGAGTAAAATAATGGATATTGGACTTATGCCGACCGAGTATCTTTTGTCTCCTGATAAGAAAGTTTTATATTTTCATAATGGAAGTTTAGGTGAAAAACAGTATTCGGAAATATTTGAAATTTTTAAAATTAAATGCCAATTTTGGCAAATTAAATATTAATAATGTTAAAAACATTAACTAAAATGAAAAGAAAAAATTTTTTCACAGTGCTATTTATTAGCATGTTTGTTTTTGTCTCATGTAATAATGATGACAATGAAGATTTGACTAAAAGTATAGTGAAATCTGCTGTAAGTTCCCCAAATAAGGTTGTTGCAACCTATAATAGGATAGCAGATACTCTTGTTTATGCTTTTGATATGGATAGTTTTTGTATAATTATAAAATTAGAGGAAATAAATTATGAAAGAAAAAAATAAAAAGAAGATAGTAATTATATGCCTTATTGGTATAATAGTTATATTTGGTATGCAACTTGGATTTTCAATATATAAGAAGAAAGTACCGCCAAGAATAGGGGTAAGTACATTGGAATATGATTTTAATACAATTAAACAAAACAGCGAAGCCAAATGTACTTTTGTTATTTACAATGTTGGTAAAAAACCATTGCATATTGGCGAAGTGGTAACTTCTTGCGGTTGTACCGTTGTGGCAATAAATAGAAAAGAGATTGCTGCCGATGATACCACTGCTTTGACTGTTACGTATAATACAGAGCAAGTCGGAGATTTCAAGAAGACTATACTTGTTAGAAACAATTCTATAAATGATAACAAATTAATACTTAAAATAAAAGGTAAAGTAGTAGAATAAGTTTTATTTTGTGTGAAATCGGTGTCATAGATTGATTAATAATCGAATTAATTATTAATTAATCGTGGCTTCGATTTCATTGTTTTATATATTTGACAAAATTATTTTATATCTTTTCAGAATATAGTAAAAATTTCTTAATTTTGCAGGTTGAAATCATAGACTTGAAAGAATAAGATAATTAAAAAATAATAGAAAATGGATTTTAAACAAGCAATTTTGGAAGGTATTCCGGATTATTTGCCGGCTAAAAAACCTTATGATACGACTATTAATCATGCTCCTAAACGTAAGGATATACTTACTAAGGAACAAAAGAAACTTGCTTTGAAGAATGCTTTAAGATATTTTCCTCAAAAATTTCATGCAGAACTTGCTCCTGAGTTTTTGGAAGAATTGGAGACTTACGGTAGAATTTATATGTATCGTTATCGTCCTGATTATGATATGTACGCACGTAGTATTGATGAATACCCTGCAAAATCTCGTCAGGCTGCTGCTATAATGCTGATGATACAGAACAATTTGAACCCTGCTGTTGCACAGCATCCGCATGAGTTAATAGTTTATGGCGGAAATGGTGCTGCTTTTATGAATTGGGCTCAATATCGTTTGGCTATGAAGTATTTGGCAACTATGACCGACGAGCAAACTTTGGTTATGTATTCCGGTCATCCTATGGGATTATATCCTTCTCATAAAGAGGCTCCAAGAGTTGTTGTTACAAATGGTATGGTTATTCCTAACTATTCAAAACAAGACGATTACGAACGTTACAATGCTTTGGGTGTATCTCAGTATGGTCAGATGACTGCCGGCTCTTATATGTACATAGGTCCTCAGGGTATTGTTCATGGAACGACTATAACTGTCTTGAATGCAGGAAGAAAAGTTTCCAAACACGGCGAAGGCTTGGCAGGTAAATTGTTTGTTACCGCAGGTTTGGGTGGTATGTCGGGTGCTCAACCAAAGGCAGGTAACATTGCAGGTGTTGTTTCCATTACAGCAGAAATCAATCCAAAGGCAACATATAAGAGAAAAGAACAAGGTTGGGTTGATGAGGTTTATTCCAATCTTGACGAGTTGATGGCAAGAGTTAAGAAAGCTCAGGAAAACAAGGAAGTTGTATCGTTTGCATACGACGGTAATGTTGTTGATTTGTGGGAGTATCTTGCTGAAAAGAACATCAAAGTTGATTTAGGTAGCGACCAAACTTCGTTGCATAATCCGTTTGCCGGCGGTTATTATCCTGTTGGTTTAACTTTGGAAGAAAGTCAGAAAATGATGGCTGACAATCCTGAGCAATTCAAAAAAGAAGTAGAAAAAACTTTGCGTCGTCATGTTGCTGCTATCAATAAATTGGCTGCAAACGGTATGTATTTCTTTGATTACGGTAACGCATTCCTATTGGAATCAAGCCGTGCAGGTGCCGACATTATGAAAGAAGACGGAACGTTTAAGTATCCTTCATACGTTCAGGATATAATGGGACCTATGTGTTTCGATTATGGTTTTGGTCCATTCCGTTGGGTTTGTACAAGTGGCAAACCGGAAGATTTGGATACCTCAGACCACATTGCAATGGAGGTATTGGAAGAAATCGCAAAGAACTCTCCAAAAGAGATACAGCAACAAATGAGAGATAATATTCAATGGATTAAAGGTGCTAAGGAAAATCATTTGGTTGTAGGCTCGCAGGCAAGAATTCTTTATGCAGATTGTGAAGGTAGAACAAAGATTGCATTGGCTTTCAATAAAGCAATACGTGAGGGTAAAATATCTGCTCCGATAGTATTGGGTAGAGACCACCACGATGTATCCGGTACGGATTCTCCTTTCAGAGAAACTTCAAATATCTACGATGGTTCTCAATTCTGTGCCGATATGGCAGTTCAGAATGTTATTGGAGATTCTTTCCGTGGCGCAACTTGGGTAAGTATCCACAATGGTGGTGGCGTTGGTTGGGGAGAAGTAATCAATGGTGGCTTTGGTATGGCTATCGATGGCACTCCTGAATCAGACCGCAGAATTACCAATATGCTTTATTGGGATGTTAATAATGGTATTTCACGTCGTTCTTGGGCAAGAAACGAAGGTGCGATGTTTGCAATTAAACGTGCTATGGATTTGAACCCTAACCTTACTGTTACATTGCCTAATTTGACTGACGAGAAGTTTATTGATTCACTTTTGTAGTCAAATTCACGTGAAACTAATATAAAAAATAATGTTTATGGCAAAAAGTAGTGTTTTGATTTCTTGATTACTGCTTTTTGCCATTTTGATTTTATAATTGATAAATATTATGAAACAGTTTTTCAAGTTCCTTTTTGCTTCGTGTTTAGGAAGCGGTTTGGCGATGATAATTTCTTTTTTCTTAATTCTTGGAATTATCTCCTCAATAATAGCTTCTATTGGTAAGAGTTCCGATGATATTTCGGTAAAAAATAATTCTGTTTTGCTTGTTGATTTATCCAATCCGATATATGATAGAGAGGTTGAAGATATTTCATCTATGTTTTCGGCAGACGGAATAAACAATAAGGCAATAGGTCTTACTGAGTTTATTCAAGTTATAGACAAAGCAAAGAATGATAAAAATATTAAAGCCATAATGCTTAACCTTTCGGTGTTCCAAGCAAACGGTATGGCAACTGCACAAGAAATAAGAGAGGTATTACAGGATTTCAAAACTTCTGGTAAAAAGATTTACGCGTATGGAGATATGATTGACCAAAAGTCTTATTATGTTGCAACCGTTGCTGATAAGATTATGTTAAATCCTGCCGGTATGCTTACCTTGTCAGGTATGGGCGGTGAGGTTATGTATTATAAGGATTTGATTAATAAATTGGATATTGACGTCGATTTGATACGTCCAACGAATAATGCTTACAAATCCGCAGGTGAAACATATATTATGAACCATATGTCAGATTCCAATAGGGTGCAAACACGCCAATATCTGACTTCTATTTGGAGTGTATTGTCTTCGCAGATTGCTGCATCAAGAAATATAAACGAAACGAAATTTAATGATTTAGTTGCGTCCTTACAAGGATTTCTTCCGCAAGATGCTTATAAGAACAAATTGATTGATTATCTTGGTTTCAAATCCGATTATAAGGATACTATAAATAAATATGTTATTGCTCAAAATAAACTTTCCAAAAATTCAAAGATTAATTATATCTCATATGGTGCATATAGGAAAACAATAGCCGATATGAATAAGGTACAAACGGATAATATTGCTATTGTGTATGCTTATGGCGATGTTAATCAAGGTAAAGGAAGTGATTTGAGTATAGGTAGCGAAACGGTTTGTAAGGCTATTGAAAAAGCAGCAAATAACGACAAAGTTAAAGCTATAGTATTAAGGGTAAATTCTCCCGGTGGCGATGCGATAGCATCTGAACTTATAACAAACGAAGTTATCAAAGCCAAAAGAAAGAAACCTGTCATAGTTTCAATGGGCGATATGGCTGCTTCGGCAGGTTATGAGATGTCGTCAAATGCTTCTTATATAGTTGCAAATCAAACAACTCTGACGGGTTCTATTGGAGTTTTCGGGGTGTTACCTAATTTCAATAGAGCGTTGAAAAACAAAATAGGCATAACGTTTGACACAGTAAAAACACACAGTAATAGCAATCCGATAAGTGTTACAACGCCTATGACAGCCGATGCAAAGATGATGATGCAGCGAAACGTTGAGAATTTCTATACTAATTTCATTACAAAGGTCGCACAAGGCAGAGGAAAAACTCCTCAATACATCAACACCATTGCCAAAGGTAGAGTGTGGAGTGGGGTAGATGCTAAACCATTGGGACTTATAGATGAGTTTGGTGGATTGAAAAAAGCGATACAAGTGGCTGCTGCCAAAGTAAATCTTAAATCTTATGGAATTATTACATATCCTAAAATACAAGGTATATTTGCTCAATTTATAGATACTCAATCCAACGAAGTCAAGATGAAGTCATTGACAAAGGAATTGGGCAAACCTTATACTTTCTTCTTACAACTGCGTGATATAGCCCAAATGCAGGGAGTACAGATGAGAATGGATTATATTATTAACTTCTAATAATGCCTTTATAGGCTTAAAAAGGTGAAAACTCTACTGAAAAACTTTTTTATTGTGTTGTTATTTGCAAGCGTAACTACTTTGTTTGCAGATAATGACACAATAAATTTAATGGAAATATATTCTTGTGATTTTCAAGATACAAATGAAAACAATCTTTGGCAATTCAAACATTCTTCGGGCAAGAATAAATGGACGATAAACACAAACGACAATGATAATTATCGTTTATTTGTTTCAAACAACAGCAGCGATACTGCTTATAGTAAAACTTCTTCATCTATATCATTAGCATACAGAGAAATAGAGTTGATTGCAAGTGATACTCTGCAAATAGAATTTGATGTCAATATAGGTGGAGAGGGTACGAAGGATTATTTGAAAGTTATGGTATTGCCAAAAAATTTCAATATGTCTTTTCCTAATTCTTTGACCTCATATACTGGTTTTACAGCACCATACTACAAAGACAGTGCTTTTGTTTTTGATGACGGTAATGTCTATCTTTCAATTACTAATGGGCAAAAGCATATTGTATCTAAAATAAAGAATACTTTTTCGTGTTCTCAGGTTTATCTTGTCTTTGTTTGGCGTAACGACAATACAAGTGGTACTATGCCGGGTGCTATTGTGGATAACATAGTTTTGAAAGGTGTCCCAACTCTTTTGAAAGACACTATTTGTGAGGGTAATACATATACTTTTAATGAAAAACAAATAATGTTATCAGGTTTGTATTGCGATACGTTACAAACCGAAAACAATTGCGATAGTGTCGTTTATCTGCAATTGGCAGTCAATCCCATAATTTATACAGCCAAAGACACTTCTATATGTTCCAATCAAGATTTTGTATTATCTGACGGAACTAATTATGGAAAGAAAAATGTAGATACAGTTACCATGTTATCGATAAATTACACCCTTTTTGCAATAACCGGTTGCGATAGCATAGTGTTATATACGCTTATAATATATCCTGTAAACCAATCAGTTGAGCCGATTATTGCTGAAATTTGTGAAGGCGAAACGTATTTGTTTGCAGATAATGAATTGTCAAAGTCAGGAGAATATTTTGACACTCTACAAAATTATTATGGTTGCGATAGTATTATTGCATTAAATCTTATTGTAAATCCTGTATATAAAGTAGATACAACGGTAAATATCATAAAGGGTGAGTCTTATATCGTTGGAAACAACACATATACCAAGAAAGGAACATACATTGATACTCTCCAAAGTATAAATGGTTGCGACAGCATCGTAACAACTAAGATTACAGTAAGTTCAAGTATTGATGAAGTATCAAATATACGTAAAACGGAAATCTTTCCCAATCCAGCTAAAAACACTATCGTTGTAAATTTACAACCTATTGCAAACAAAAGAGTTATAAATATTATCAATAACTTCGGAGTAGTTGTTAAAACATTGCAAATACCTGCAAACCAGTCTAAAATATCAATTGATTTGAGTACATTACCAAAAGGTACTTATGTTTTACAAATCCAAGACGGCTCAAATGTTGAAAATAATAAATTGATAGTTGAATAATCATTTGTAAGGCAATTCGACTTTTGTGTATATACCTGCGTAACATTAGTTATGCATAGATAGCGAATTAGTTAGGGACATTGGTAAATTAGTTATTGAGATTAATTTATTAGTGTCCCACACTAATTTACTGATATGAGTGATTATTTTTCGTATCCGTCGTTTGAATTTTGTCTTTGCAATCTTCTATCTTGTTAGAGGGTAAGTAAAAGTAATTTTTGTATATTTGCAGAATAAAATAACGGGAATAATTATGACAGATTTCACACATTTACACGTACATACGCAATATTCCATATTAGACGGGGCATGCGGTATCAAGAAATTAGTTAAGAAAACCAAGGAATTAGGTATGAATTCCTTGGCGATAACCGACCATGGAGCGATGTATGGGGTTTTGGATTTCAGAAATACATGCGTAAAAGAGGGAATTAAACCAATTCTCGGCTGTGAAATGTATGTCGTTCCCAACGACAGATTCGATAAGAAAGAGGGTAGGGGAAACCACCTTATATTGTTGGCAAAAAACATTACTGGTTATCAAAATCTTATTAAATTGGACTCTTTGGGCTTTGACCCTAATGCATTTTATTATAATTCCCGTATTGATAAAAATCTTTTGTTTGAACATAGCGAAGGATTGATATGTTCGTCCGCTTGTGTGGCAGGAATTATTCCCCGCTTATTGTACGAGGGTAAAATAGAGGAAGCCGAAAGAGTTGCAATGGAGTATAAAGAAGTTTTTAAGGACGATTATTATATCGAATTGCAAGATTTTTGCGGCAAAAACGAGATGCAAAACGATGTCAATCCCAAATTGATTGCGTTGGCGAGGAAACTTGATATTAAATTGATTGCTACAAATGACGTTCATTTCATCAATAAAGATGATTTTTATGCTCATCGGATTCTTATTTGCTTATCGACCGGTAATAAAATCAATGATACAACCAAATTGATGTATTCGGGCGAGGAATACTTGAAAACTCCCGATGAAATGGCTGAATTGTTCAAGGAAATCCCCGATGCCATTACTAATACCCAAGAAATAGCCGATAAGGTGGAAGTTTATGAATTGGAACGCGGTCCTATACTTCCTGTTTTCGATATTCCGCAATCGTTTGGCAAGATAGAGGATTATTATGAGAAATTCCCTCAAAAAGTTCTTGAAGAAGATATTTTACAGAGTTTGATTAAGCGTGATAAAATCTCTGAAACGGCAAGTGAAGAAGAGAAACAACAAGTTGTGAGCAAGTCTTTAAGCGATAAAGGGGGATATGATAAACTTGTAAGAACCAAATTTGATTTTGCTTACTTGAAACATCTTACTTATGAGGGTGCTAAGAAACGTTATGGTGAGAATTTTGATGATAAGGTCAAACAGCGAATAGATATGGAGTTGGATACCATTGAGTGGATGGGATTTCCGGGATATTTTCTTATTGTGCAGGATTTTATCAATTATAGTAGGGATAGTTTGGGCGTTGTTATAGGTCCGGGTCGTGGTTCGGCGGCAGGTAGTGTGGTGGCTTATTGTTTGGGTATTACTCAGATAGAGCCGATGAAGTATGATTTGTTGTTTGAGAGGTTTTTGAATCCCGACCGTATCTCATTGCCCGATATTGATGTGGATTTCGATGATGAGGGTAGGGAGAGGACACTGCGTTATGTACAAGATAAATACGGTGCTTCCCACGTTGCACAGATTACTACGTTTGGCACAATGGCTGCCAAGATGAGTATCAAAGACGTTGCCCGTGTTTTGGAATTGGATTTGCCTACTGCCAATCGTCTTGCGAGTTATGTCCCTACCAAACCCGGTATAACTTTGGAGGAAGCCTTTAAAGAATCTTCCGAATTGCAAGAAGTAATTGAGAAAGGTACTGAATTGGAGAAAAAGGTGTTGAAATATGCAAAGGATTTGGAAGGTTCAATTCGTAGTACGGGTGTTCATGCTTGCGGTGTCATAATCGGTCCTGACGACATAAGTAACTATGTTCCTGTGGCCAAGCCTAAGGATAGTAATATGATGGCTGTGCAGTTTGAGGGCAAATTGATTGAAAGTGTCGGTATGATTAAAATGGACTTTTTGGGACTAAGTAACCTTTCAATCATTAAAGATGCTTGTGAAAATGTTTATAAATCACGAGGTATTAAGGTTGATATTGATAATATTTCACTTGAAGATGAGCAGACGTTGAAACTTTTTGCCGAAGGTAATACAAGTGCTACTTTTCAGTTTGAAAGTGAGGGCATGAAGAATCATTTGCAGAATTTGAAGCCCGATAAGTTTGAGGATTTGATTGCGATGAATGCTCTTTACAGACCGGGTCCTATGGCATATATACCAGATTTTATCAAACGTAAGCACGGCGACGCCAAGATAGAGTATGAGTTTCCTCAAATGGAGCAATATTTGAAAGATACGTATGGTATCACTGTTTATCAGGAACAAGTGATGCAACTTTCGAGAGTTTTGGCAAATTTCACACCGGGCGAAGCCGATACGTTGCGTAAGGCAATGGGTAAAAAGAAAATGGACGTTATGGCTAAGATGAAAGCCAAATTCGATAAAGGTTGTGCAGAAAATAAACTTGATGCTAATAAAACCGAGAAGATTTGGAACGATTGGGTTGAGTTTGCAAAATATGCGTTCAATAAATCTCACGCCACTTGCTATGCTTATGTTGCTTTTCAAACGGGTTACTTAAAAGCCCATTACCCTGCCGAATATATGTCAGCCGTACTTACTCATAATTCTAAGGATATAAAAAATATTACCAAGTATATAGACGATTGTTTAAGACATAATATAGATGTTTTGGGCCCTAATATCAATGAGTCGGACGTCAATTTTATGGTTAATAAGAAAGGACAGATTTTGTTCGGATTAAATGCCATAAAGAGTTTGGGAGAACAAGTTTCGCAAGCCATAATCAAGGAAAGGACGGACAATGGAGACTATTTGTCTGTTGAGGATTTTATAACCAGAAATCTCGGAACAGTAAATAGAAAAGCGACGGAATCATTGGTTTTAAGCGGTGCATTTGATTGTTTTGGGGATATAGATAGGGCTCAATACTTAACCCAAGTTGATGATAAGTCGAATATGACTTATCTTGATAAGTTATTAAAATATTGTATAAAGAAAAAAGAGCGCGAAAGTTCTTCACAAGTCAGTTTATTCGGAACGGAAGAAATAGTGGAAGAAGCATCGGTACTTGTCCCACAATGCGAGCCTATGAGTCTGTTGGAAAAATTGAAACATGAGAGAGATATGATAGGATTCTATGTTTCCGGGCATCCGTTGGACAATTACTCGGACGAAATAAAGGCTTTCGCAAATAGTTATGTAACAGAATTGGAAGATTTACAAACGTTATACAACAATGGTAAGACATCGTTATCTTTTGCAGGTATAATCACAAAGGCAGGTACCGGAATGACCAAAAATAATGCTCAATACGGTAAATTCACGTTGGAAGACAAGCAAGGCTCACATGAATTTATGTTGTTTAGTAAGGACTATATAACTTTTTCTAACTTCTTGAAAGAAAATCTTTATGTATATGTAAAAGGGAGAGTAGCAATGCAGGAGCATAGAAATCCACCCGAAATAACGTTTCGTATAGAAAAAATGGAGTTGTTGGAAAATATGTTTGAGACTTATGCAACGGGAGTTAAATTGACTATTGATAATAGCAAGATGACGGAAGATTTGGTTAAAGCGATAACATTGGCGGCGAAAAATAATAAAGGTACGCAAGATATTACCTTTTTGGTATTTGACTCAAATAGTGATGTGAGAGTAACGTTAGAGAGTAAGAAACATAAGGTAGATACCTCTTCTTTTATCAAAGAAATAAAACCTTTGGTTAAGAGTGGTGATATTTATGATTACACTATCCAAACTCGCAGTGTGTGATATGGCGGATTACATACCATTAAATATTGTCAAAGTTTTGGCTTTGAAAGAGGGGTTGTGTGATTGTGGGGCAGCGAGGTGTGAAAAACTTGATTTAACTTATTTGGAAGATTGGCTTGCAAATGGTTACAATGCTTCAATGACTTATCTTGCAAATTATTTTGATAAAAGAGAAGACCCGACTCTATTATTTGAAAATACAAGGACAGTATTTTGTTTTCTAATGTCTTATAATGATGAAAACGTAACCGAAAACAAGCAATTCAAGATAGCATCGTATGCTCAGAGAAGGGATTATCACCATATCATCAAGCAAAAACTTAATTCTATTATTACTCAACTGCAATCGCAATACCCTAATTTGCAGGCGAAAGCCTTTGTTGATTCTGCCCCTGTAATGGAACGAGAATGGGCTGTGAGATGTGGGCTTGGTTGGAAGGGTAAAAATTCTCTTTTGGTTACAAAACAATTTGGTAACAAGATATTTATCGGCGAAATCTTGGCTAACTGCATTTCGGATTATACTCAAGAAATTCCCAATCATTGCGGTAATTGTAACAAATGCCTCTCTTCTTGTCCGAATAACGCTATTTTAGAGAATGGAACTATTGATGCAAATCGTTGTATCTCTTATCAAACTATTGAAAACAAAGGAAATATATCTTCCGACATAGATTTGAAAAACTATATCTATGGTTGCGATATTTGTCTTAATGCTTGCATTTGGAACAATAAAGCAAAAAAAATCGATGTCCAAGACTCAGATGTTAAAAGCCTTGTTTGCAGGATATTAGATAAGATAGAAAATAATGAAGATTTCAAAACGGAATTTCAACAATTACGAAAACTCTCTCCAATGGACAGAATAAAATACTCAAAACTGCTTTCCAATATTGATTTTGTCAAAAAACAAAACCAATAACATTTGATATTATCGGCAAATTACGTTTGCAGTTTTTTATTACTGAAATCCTGCAAATAATGTTAAACATTGGCAAAATAGTATTAAACACTAATAAAATAATCAGTGAAACTAATTTACTAATCACAGTAATCAATAAAATATTTAGTGAAACTAATTTATTGAATAGAGCAATTAGTAAATTAGTTATTTGATTCTTTCCACTTTGTCGTTACTTAGTTTATAGACAAAATTGCTTTCTTTTTCTATTGCGATATTGTCTTTATCGAAAATAAGTCTGTGTCCATATTCTCCAACCCAGCCCAATCGCGTTGCAGGGTTTCCTATCCAGCATTCGTAATCTCCAATATCTTGTCGTATAACAGCACCTGCTCCGATTAGACAATATTTACCCAAAGTATGACCGCAGACTATTGTTGCGTTTGCTCCGATTGAGCAACCTTGCTTTAATATTGTCGGTTTGTACTCATCTTTTCGTGAAATCGCACTTCGAGGGTTTATAACATTGGTAAAAACACACGAAGGACCCAAAAAAACATCGTTTTCGCACTTAACACCGGTATAAACACTCACATTGTTTTGCACTTTGCAGTTATCCCCCAATACAACATCGGGGGAAATCACCACATTCTGCCCGATATTACACGATTTACCTATTTTGCAACCTTGCATAATGTGAGAAAAATGCCAAATCTTGGTTCCTTCTCCTATAATACACCCGTCATCAACGATAGAAGTCTGATGAGCGAAATAATTGCTTGTTTTCTGTTCTGCTGTTGTCATATTATTTTTTTGTATCTGTTTAACCGATGTTTTTTATTATTTTTCAATCGTTGCAAAATTACAACAAATCAATAGAAAAGCGTTCATATTTCTTTGCTTTGTGAGTTTGGCGAGGCGTAAATAGTTAAAAAGTTGTAAATTTGCTGAAAAATAATTGTGATGAATCAAATAAATTTATCGTTATTACAAGACAAGATTTCTTGCCCTATACATACAGATAACACAACTCTTATCCTTTATTCGACAGATGCTTCGGCGTATCGTGAAAGACCTTTGGCTGTTGTCTTGCCTGATAGTTTGGAAGACATTAAGCAAATCATTGGTTTTTGTGCTTCAAAAAAAATAAATCTTATTGTCAGAGGGGCAGGGACATCACTTGCAGGTCAGGTCGTCGGCGAGGGCATCGTTATGGATATAAGCAAGAATTTCAATAATATTATAGAAATAAATGTAAAAGATAATTACGCCGTCGTCGAACCTGGTGTTGTAAGAGACGTATTAAATACCGAATTAAAAAAATATAACAAATTTTTTGCCCCGGAAACATCTACTTCCAACCGCTGTACAATCGGAGGTATGGTTGGTAATAATTCTTGCGGCTTACATTCTGTGGCTTGGGGAACTACGCGAGACAATATAATATCGTTGGAATGTATATTGGCGGACGGCTCTGTGGTGAATTTCCATAGGCTATCCAAGCAAGAGTTTATCGACAAAACCAAACAAAATGATTTAGAAGGGGAAATATATAGGCTAATTGACAAAATAGTTAGTGATAAAAATTTATCAACATTAATAAAGAAAAATTTCCCTTCACGAACCGTTATAAGAAGAAATAACGGCTATGCTTTGGACGAACTTCTTGATGAAAATTTTATAGATGTCTGCAAATTGATTGCAGGTAGCGAGGGAACACTTTGTTATATCACTAAGATAAAAATTAAAATAATGGATTTGCCGTCAGATAATCGTGCGGCGATATGTATTCACTTTAATTCCTTACAAGAGAGTTTTGTTGCCAATCTGCACTGTTTGAAGTTCTCACCTATTGCCGTTGAACTTATGGACGACAATATTATCGCCGCAGCCAAGAGAAATGCAGAGCAAAGCGAAAACCTTTTCTTTGTTAAAGGCGACCCTAAGGCAATACTTGTTGATGAACTATGCAAACCGACTGCCGCAGAATTGGAAGAAGCGATAAATAACACCATTGCATCATTGAAAGCAAGCAATTTGGGGTATGAATATGTGGTTGTACGAGGTAATGACATCAAACGTGTATGGGAGTTGCGTAAAGCAGGCTTGGGACTTTTGACCAATGTTCCCGGCGACAACAAACCTGTAAGTGTTATAGAAGATACGGCGGTTGCAGCACAGGATTTGCCGAAATATATGGCGGAGTTTGGCGAAATTTTAGCGAAATATGATTTGAAATGTGTGTATCATGCACATATTGCAAGCGGAGAACTGCATTTGCGTCCGGTATTAAACTTAAAAACTAAGAAAGATATTGCCTTGTTTCGTAAGGTGGCTACGGACGTTGCGATGTTGGTAAAGAAATACCACGGGTCTTTATCAGGCGAACACGGAGATGGCAGGCTTAGAGGGGAGTTTATACCTTTTATGTACGGAGATGAGGTCTATCAACTGATGAAACAAATCAAATACACTTTTGATAAAGACAATATTTTCAATAGAGGTAAGATTATAGACACTCCGCCAATGGATATAGATTTGCGATATGATGCGACTCTAAAACCAAATACCGATGAAAAGAATAATCCATACAAGATAAAGACATATTACAACTTTGACAAAGAATATTCATTTCTTCAAGCGATAGAACAATGCAATGGAGCGGGAGTATGCAGGAAAGACTCTGTTTTTGGTGGTACGATGTGCCCGTCATTTCGTGCAAACGGCAATGATGAGAAATTTTCAACAAGGGCAAGAGCCAATATTTTGCGCGAAATATTCGCTACAACATCTCCTGACGATGCTTTTGCGTCAAAAGAAATCAAGCAATTGTTAGATGAATGTCTTATGTGTAAAGGTTGCAAAAGGGAATGCCCGTCCAATGTTGATATGACCAAACTTAAAAGCGAGTTTTTGCAACATTATTACGACAAAAAAGGCACGCCGTTAAATGTTTTGCTTATGAGTTATCTGCCGATGTTTGAGCGTATGGGCAGTGCGTTGCCGTCTATTTACAATTTCTTTATCTCTAATAAATTTTCTTCTTCCGTAATCAAAAACATTATGCACTTTGCTCACGGGCGTTCTTTACCTACTCTGCAACCTAAAACATTTAATCAGAAATATAATAAGTGGCGTAGCGATAACAATGTCAAAAAAGATAATTACGTTTATTTACTTGCCGATGAGTTTTCTAATTTCCAAGATTCTCATATAGCGGAGAAATTCTTGTTATTGCTTTCTCGCTTGGGTTATGAGGTTAGATTGGCACCTGTTTCCAATTGTGGCAGAATTTTGTTCTCAAAAGGCTTAATTAAGCGTGCAAAACGTTTGGCAAAAAAGAATATTGAGAACATAAAGGATTTGATTTGCGACAATCATCCTTTGATTGGCATAGAGCCGTCCGCCATTCTGTCTTTCAGGGACGAATATCCGTTGTTGGTTGAGGGCGATATTTCTCATATAACAAGGAATTGTCTTTGTTTTGACGAATTTATTTATCGTGAAATGCAAAAAGGCAATATACGTCAAGAACAATTTACGGATAAAGAGCAAGAAATTATTTATCATACTCATTGTCAGCAAAAGGCAATCATTGGAGAAAAATATATGCAGGCGCTATTGTCTTTGCCGACCAATTACAAGGCAACGGCAATCCCTTCGGGCTGTTGCGGTATGGCAGGAAGTTTCGGTTATGAGAAGAAACATTACGCTACAAGCGAAAAAATCGTTCATGATGTTATTGCAAAACATATCGCTAAGGCTTCTTTGACAACTATCGTCTGTGCATCTGGAACTTCTTGCAGAGAACAAATATCGCATTTCACGGGTAAAAAACCTTTGCACCCGATAGAAATTCTTTACGATGCCTTAAAGTAATGTTGTAATATCAATCTTTGAAAGTTTTTATGTTATATTTTGAATTTCGAGTGCAAAAAACACAAAGAAAAGGCTGAAAAATCTCCTTTGTAATACATTGAATATCAAAGAATGTAAAAAGACAAAATTAGTGTTAAACACTAATAAAATAATCACTCACACTATTTTTCTAATGTGAGTGATTATTTTTGCGAAAATACATAAAAATTTTGCCTTGTTTATAACTTGTTTTTCAAGGGGTATATTTTTAGAAAATTTTAGTTGTGAAAAGACTTTTTTTAGTAATTGCAAAGAAGTAACTAATACTAAAAAACTAATGATAAATTTGGTTGTTTGAAAAAATCGTTTTACTTTTGCAGAGTATATTATATATTTGATAAAGATGTTGGACAATAAGAACGAAAAATATATCCTCTTTGACGACAATCTAAAACTTTATGACGCGATGCTTGACGACATTAATTCGGCAAAGCGTGTTATATTTTTGGAAACATTTCGTTTCGGCAGGGGAGCAATGGGCGACAAATTTCTTTTGGCATTGTACAAAAAAGCAAAAGAAGGTGTTTTGATTAAATTGCTTCTCGATGCGTGGGGAACTAAAAGCGATTTAACTTATTTCCAACCGTTAATAGACGCAGGTGTTGAGATAAGATTGTATCGAAAGGTGCGTTTGACAAAAGGATTATTGGCAAAAAATCATTGTAGAAACCATAGAAAATTACTTATCATAGATTCGGAGATTGCGTATATTGGTTCTTCTAACATCACTGCTTACTGCGTTTCTTGGAGAGAATTGAATCTTAGGACTACTGATTTGAAACTTTTAACCATATTTCGTAGAAGTTTTAGGGATTCTTTTCGCACGTATAACAAGTACGATATACCTATGGTGGCAAGTAACAAAAGTTATCACGTGGGAGATTGGATTTTTATTCAGGAATACCCTGATAGCGTGCGACAAAGAATAAAAACCAAATACGAAAAACTTATCCGTGAAGCAAAAAAGAAAGTTATTGTGGAGACTCCGTATTTTCTTCCCGGTCATGGTTTGAGAAAAGAGTTGATGGACGCCGCTCAAAGGGGTGTTGATGTAACGATACACGTACCTTATCATTCCGATGTGAGAGTTGTGGATATTATTCGTAGGCATTACAGTGGTATTTTGTACAATGCTGGAGTTAAATTTAAGTTCTATGTGCCTGCAAACTTGCATGCTAAAAGTCTTATGGTTGATGATGAGATTTTCTCTATATCTTCCGCAAATTTTGATTATAGAAGTTTTCGTTATCAATATGAATTGGCTTTGGTCGGCAAGGAAAAATCTATTTTGTCCCAACTTCAAGAGCATTATTCCTACACAGAGAAATATAGCAAGGATTTTGATTACGAGCAATGGAAACAACGTCCGAATATTGAGAAGATTTTAGAAATTATTTTGTTGCCTTTCAGATATTTAATGTAGATTAACAACGACAATGGCAGATATTCAGTCAATAAAACAAAGATTTGGAATAATAGGTAATGACCCTCAGTTGATGCGTGCTATAAGCGTGGCTGTCGAAGTGGCGGTTACGGATATGAGTGTGCTTGTAATGGGAGAGAGTGGTGTCGGTAAGGAAGCGTTTTCCAAGATTATACATACCAATTCCCCACGAAAACATGGCAAATACATCGCCGTGAATTGCGGAGCTATACCGGAAGGGACTATTGAGAGTGAGTTGTTCGGGCATATCAAGGGTGCTTTTACCAATGCGGACAGAGACCGTAAGGGATACTTTGCAGAAGCCGACAAAGGTACTATCTTTTTAGATGAGGTGGGAGAATTGCCTATGAATATGCAGGTTAAACTTCTTAGAGTTTTGGAAAGTGGGGAGTATTTGCCTGTTGGTAGCAGCAAAACTATGCACTGCGATGTCAGAGTGGTTGCCGCGACTAATGTTAATCTTGTTGCTGCGATTGAAAAAGGCACTTTTCGTGAGGATTTGTATTATCGATTGAATCAAATCTCAATAACCATTCCGCCTTTACGCAAACGAAAAGACGATATTTATATGTTGTTTAAGCGATTTGCGGTTGATCAAGCGGAGAAATACAATATGCCTCATATTTCTTTGACAGCGGATGCGAGAGAGTATTTGAAAAATTATCCTTGGCAGGGTAATGTTCGTCAATTGAAAAATATCGCCGAGCAAATATCTATTATAGAAAAAGACAGGGAGATTGGCGTCGATATATTGAAAGAATATATTCCGCCGATGAGTTCTTTGCCTGCCGTTGTGGATAATGGCAATGACAATATCAATCAAGATGAGGCTTTGAATACGATATTGCAAAACAAAAGAGAGATTTCCACTCTTCGTTCAGAGGTAGAACAATTGAAAAATGTTGTTGCCACTTTGATAAATCGTATAAACCCTTCTCAACCATTATTATTGGATGTACCTAATACATATCAAAATTCTAATTTGCAAGAGGTTGAGCCAACAATTGAACGTTCCGCTACACCAACTTTTGCTCCGCAGGAAACGGAACAAGTTTTCGCTGTGGAGGATAAACTGCCTATAATGACTTTGGAGCAAATGGAAGTGAAGATGATAAGAGAAGCCTTGAAGAGGAATAACGGCCACCGTGCTTCGGCAGCAAAGGAACTTGGCATATCCGAACGTACGCTTTACAGAAAGATTAACGATTATAATATTGCAGACTAATGTATTACGGAAGTATTCTTTTGAAAAGAAAAGAGAATATATCAGGGAATATTACAATCGAAATACCTTCGTCAAAAAGCATAAGCAACCGCTTACTTATCATAAAATATTTGTCGAATAGCGATTTGGAAATCGAAAATCTTTCCACATCGGAAGATACAGTGATGCTGCAAGATTTTTTACAAGCATCTGCAAACAAAACAAATAACGCGTTTAATTGTCGTAATGCAGGAACAACTCTACGTTTTCTTTTAGCGTTTTTGTCTTTGAAAAAAGGTCAGTGGATAATAGATGCAGATAGTCGTATGTTGGATAGACCGCTGCAACCACTCATAGAAATTTTGCAACAATTGGGTGCGGATATTCAAATGTCTGATAAGAAAAATATTTTTCCTATAACCATTGTAGGTAAAGAATTATCGGCGATAAAGACACCTATTTATATTGACGAAAACTTAACAAGCCAAATCGTCAGTGCATTGCTTTTAATATCGCCTTGTATCAAGGGAGAATTGAAATTGGTATTGCCGAACAGACAGAGTTCAATGCCGTATATTGATATGACTATTAATTTGGTAAATAGTTTCGGCGGAAATATCAAAAAAGATGTTAAAAGTCTAATTTGCAGTAAGTCGCAATATAAATTTAATGCTTTTAATGTAGAACAAGATTATTCTTCCGCAGCATTTATTTACCTTTATGTTTTTGTAGGAAAATTAAAAAATATTTTTATTAACCGATTGCAAACAAGTGTTTTGCAAGGCGATTTCGCTTGTGTCGAGATGTTTTGGCAATTAGGTGTTGAAACGGTGTTTAACACTAATGGAGCAGTGTTAAACAGTAATGAAACGATGTTTAACACTAAAACAGCGTATTCATTTGATTTGATAGCAACACCCGATTTGTTCTGTCCGTTAGCTGTTGCTTGTTTTTTGTCCGGTAAGTCTGCAATATTAAAAAACCTTGCAAGTCTGAGAGTTAAAGAGTCCGACAGATTGAAAAATATGATAACGGAACTCAATAAAATAGACAATCGTTGCTATCAAGACGGCGATGATTTGATTATTAAACAGCAAAGCAGGGATTTTGATATGGAGCAATTGAAAACCAAAACCTTTGTTTTTGAAACATACAACGACCACCGCATAGCAATGTCGTTGAGTGCTATTGCTCTTATTTGCAGAGGAGTAGAAATAAAAAACCCCTCTTGTGTTGCAAAGTCTTTTCCAAGTTTTTGGCAGCAAGTTTCTAAATTACTATACGTCGAAATGACTGCAATAAACCAAAATGCTTTTTGAGGGGATTAAATAAGCGGTTATCTTCTTGTTTGCAGAGATTTAGGTAGAAAAAATTCTTTTTAAGCAAAGCGTTTTTGTTCTATTGATTGTATGTAAATTTTATTACAAATATATGGTTGTAAGTCTTACAATTTCAATTAATGTATTACTTTTGCCAATCATTTTAGAGATATGTATATGAAAAAAACAATCTTGATACTTTTGTTATTGGTCGGAGCAAATTGTTTTGCACAACAAAAATTGCTGACAAAGAAGATAGTTTATACGGTGAATATGACTGAAAACAAGATAAATTCATCGCAAGAAAAGGATTCCGTATCGTATCATTACATTGTTAATAAGCGATTTTTCTGGGAGGCTATGGACGATGTATTAGCAAGTATCAAAAACAAGAAACTTTATCTTTCAACATTTTCGGGCGATACTATTGTTTGGGATACGATGATTAGCAACCTCACAAAGGCGTTGAACAATCTTGATATGAGAAAATACTCCAAGAAAGATATTGAAAAGGTTTTGGAAAACGAGATAAGAGCCGTTAAATTTATGGAAGAATGGACATATAATCCCCAAACGATGCTTATTGATAAGAAGATAGTCGCTTATTGTCCGATGATACAACGCGATTCTGTAACTTTGGGCGAAGAAGATTTACAAACCAAGAATTTCTTTTCATTTGATTTGGGTTGGATAAGACAAACAAACAGCAAGCCGAGTGACGATGTATTGCAGATTTCACGAAACATTCAATACACGATGCCTATCTACAACCAGAAACCATACCACTGGTGGGACAATAACCTTGAAGCGGAATATTCCATACCTTTTTTTGAGAATTTGTTTGCTAAGACCGATTCGAGAGCCGTGTTAAGTTACGAAACACCCGATGCCGTTGAGCCGTTTTCATTATCCGATTTGGAAAAACGTAAGAAACATTCCACTACAACATCTGTCTTTTATGTGGATAAAGATGGTATTGAGACTGAAAAAGATACTGTGATAACTCTTACATATAACAGCGATGAGGTAGAACTATTGCGTTTTGGTGAAGAAGTACTCTACGACAAGAAAAGCCACGCCTTTATAAAGAATGTTAATTACTATGCTCCCGTTATTCGTATCTTTTCTTCCGATGGGCAGTTTATAGGTTTTTATCCATTGTATTACATAAGAAAACAATAAGTGATGAAAAAGTTATCTTTGATTATATTACTCTTGTCGGCAATAATTTCTTTGAATGCACAAAAAGCCGATTACAGTATTGAATACGAAACTCACAAAGTAGGTGTTTTCAATCCCGAATGGGAAATATCTCATTCGTTAAACCCTAATAAATATGAGCATTTGACCGGATATTTTCGTGAAGAGTTGGCAAAAATAATTTTGCAGGGAGTAAAAGAAAAGCGTGTCAAGATTTACGACAACAGAAAGCGTGAATTGAATTTGGACACCATTATAAACCAAATCATAGCCTTTGAGAAAAAGTGCGGTAACATTGTTGATAAAAAAAATGTGTTGGATTTTATCGTTCCTTACATATCTGCATACGATTTTGAGGAAGCAGTAACATACAACTACAAGAATTTGACTATTGATAAGCAAGTAATAGCCTATCAACCTTATATTGTCCATTACAAATCGTTTAGCGAAGAAGGTAAGGATACCGTTCAGATGCCGCTTTTTTGGATTTTTCCAAAAGATACCTTGAAAGACAATCCTAAAAAGCCGATAGACAGAAATGCGATAGACATTCCCGATACGGTTTTGAGTGTTTTGGAACTGAAATATCCCGTAAAGATGCCATTTACTGCAAGTATTTTCGACAATGTTCAGAATAAAAAAATCCGTGTATTGCATTCAGACGGCAGTGAGTTCTCTTCGCCAAAAGAGATAGACGATTTGTTTGTCTTGAAAGGTACTGCAATGGTTGAAGATGAGCAAACGGGAAATGAAAAACTCATAAACACTTACACTGATTTGACACCCGAAGATTTGACAGCGGTAAGAATTGCGGAGAATTGGTCGATAAAACCATACAATCTCGAAATATTAAAGAAAGTTCAGTATTTTTTGCCGTTATATCCTTATGACGAAAAAATATTTTCTCAACTTGGCGTAAGGATTTCACGAAATAATAAACTTTAACCTACTAAGTATGGAAAGAAAGAAGTTGTCAATGGAGCAGTTGAACCGAATATCGGTTGAACAATACAAATCCTCAGAAAAAACTCCTATTGTATTGATTTTGGATAACATTCGCAGTATGTCGAATATCGGTTCGATGTTTCGTACGGCCGATGCGTTTCGTTTGGAGGGCTTGTACCTTTGCGGAATTACGGCAACGCCACCGCATAGAGAGATAAACAAAACGGCACTTGGGGCAACGGAGAGCGTAAGTTGGCAATACTGCACCTCAACCATAGATTGCGTTAAAGATTTGAAGGCAAAAGGTTATCAAATGATAGCATTGGAACAAACGCAAAACTCCATAATGTTGCAAGATTTCAAAGTTGAACAGACGCCTATCGCTTTAATTCTCGGCAATGAGGTGGAGGGAGTCAATCAAGAGGCGATAGATTTAAGTGATAACGTTATAGAAATCCCACAGATAGGAACAAAACATTCGTTTAACGTAAGCGTTTCTTGTGGTATAACTTTATGGGAAATTTTTAAGCAAATAAAAAATCTGTAATACTCTGTAAAAAGTATTTATTTCAAACCATAAAAATAATCAGTGATATTAGTAAAATAGTGTCCCTGATTATTTTACTGATGTTTAACACTAATTTATTAATCACTCACATTATTTTTCTGCTGTTAAACATTGATTTATTCAAATCACTACGCTGAAAGAGACTTCTATTATCAAAAGACTGTATTTGTTTGAAAAAAATTAATGAGACTTATATAGCGTAAAAAATTAATAAAAAGTGAATTATTTTCACTTAACTTCGTTTTTGTGATGAGAAAATACGAAAAATTTTGTAATATTTTCAAAAAAATTATGTTATTATAGCATAATTAATTTGCTAATAATCAGGGTATATTCTCTAACTGATAGAAAATAAAACTAAAAAATATCCCAAAAAAGTTGGTGCATAATCAAAAAGGTTGTAATTTTGCAATCTCAAATCAGCCATACGGAGAGTTGGGTGAGTGGCTGAAACCAACAGTTTGCTAAACTGTCGTACCCGATTAGGGTACCGGGGGTTCGAATCCCCCATTCTCCGCCAGAAGAAAAGGTCTTGGAAATATATTCGGGGTATAGCGTAGTCCGGTTATCGCGCCACATTTGGGATGTGGAGGTCGTAAGTTCGAATCTTACTACCCCGACTCAGACTGAAAACTAAGAAAACGAACTTTCTAAGTTAAAGAAAAGAAGGAATGGTCTAATAGCTCAGCTGGATAGAGCAACTGCCTTCTAAGCAGTAGGTCGAAGGTTCGAATCCTTCTTAGATCACGAAACAAAAGGTGTCATAGCAGTGTTATGACGCCTTTTTATTTTGTTGTTTCTATATCCGTTTTTCTTATTTGACGAATTGTTTTGTTTATTTTACATCTTGTTTTATTACTTTGATACATTGCTTTTGGCAATTCACATACTAAGTAATTTTGTTAGTGTCATCATCATTTTCAACTCACAAATAAAAATTTCCATTACTAAAAACGCAAAATTTATTGCTCTAAAACTTAATTTAATTCGTGTTTATATTGCAATATTAATCAAAAATTGTAACTTTGCAGCCTAAAAGGTGCGACGTTTGTCTTAATAACAAAAAAGCACTGTTGTAAAATACAAAAAACTATGAAAAAGAAAAATTTTGCAATCATAGGTGTAGGCGGTTATATCGCTCCTCGACATCTTAAAGCCATAAAAGAAACCGATAATAACTTAGTTGTCGCTTTGGATAAGTCCGACAGCGTCGGTATTATGGATAGTTATTTTCCCGATTGCTCATTTTATACCGAGTATGAGCGTTTCGACCGTTTTGTTGATAAGATAAAACGTACCGACAAGCGTTTGGATTACGTTACGGTCTGCACTCCTAATTATCTGCACGATTCTCATATACGTTTTGGCTTGAAAAATGATTGCGATGTCATTTGCGAAAAACCAATAGTATTGAATCCTTGGAATATTGACGCTTTGGAACAATTGGAAAAAGAGACTGGACACAAAGTCAATAATATCCTGCAACTTCGTCTGCACCCTGCAATAATCGAGTGGAAGAAAAAAATCGATGCTGCCCCGAAAGATAAGATTTTTGACGTCGATTTGACTTATATAACCTCACGAGGTCTTTGGTATTACACTTCTTGGAAAGGCGATGTAAGCAAATCGGGTGGCGTTGCAACCAATATCGGTGTTCATTTCTATGATATGCTTGGCTTTATCTTTGGTAAATGTCAGCAAAACATCGTCCATGTTGCTACACACGATAGAGTGGCAGGTTTCTTGGGATTTGAGCGTGCAAGAGTAAGATATTTCCTTTCCATAAATGCAGATACTTTACCGCAAGAAGCAAGACAAGAAGGTAAAAGAACATTTAGAAAAATTACTTGCGGTAACGAAGAAATAGAGTTCTCGGGCGGATTTACCGAACTGCATACTGAGAGTTATAAACATATTCTTGCAGGTAACGGCTTCGGTTTGGAAGATGCTCGTTCGTGTATAGAAATCGTTTCCGCAATAAGAAATACAACTCCTATCGGATTGAAAGGCGATTATCACCCACTTGCCCGATTGGAGTGCGTACCTCATCCGTTCAATATGTAAAACTATGATAGAATTTGCAGACGCAAGCGAGTTTATAAAAGATTTTGAACAAGTACATTCAAAAAAAGTCTTACGCATACCATATACCACAAAAGACGGTCTGCGTAAGACTATTTTGATGTGTAAATGCGGCAAATTCTATGTATCTATGCCTTATCTGTCGTTAGGTATCTTGGAAAGCAAACCAACAGACAGAAAAAACGCTCCTTTTATGCTTTTTGAAACGGAAGAGGGAAACGTAATTTCCACAAGCAAAAAGCCATGGGAAATACGCGATACGGCAGCACATTCCCCATACATTTATTCCGATAAATTATTTATTTGGAAAGATATATCGGCGAAAAATGATATATCCGAATTGTTTTCTTCCAATGTAAATAGAAAGATAAACAAAGCTGAAAAAGAAAGGGTGATTGTAAAAAGCGGTACGACTAAACGTCTTATAAATGATTTCTACCACGCTTATGTGCGAAGAATGAACGAAATCGCCATAGCCCCGACAAGTAAAAATATTGTCAAACGTCAAGTGAAGACAAGCAAAACGACAGTTTTTGTGGCGTATAGGGACGGCAAAATTGTAGGTGGTGCAACGCTTAACAAAATAACCGATGATATTTTTGCCAATGAACTGTTTGCAACACTGAAAGATTACAACAAATATTACGTATCATACGCTTTGCACAATTCTATGATTGCTTTTGCAAAGAAGAGTAACGCCGTGTATTATTCTTTTGGCAGGAGTACCCGTAATTCGTCTGTACATGATTACAAACGACAATTCGACGGCGAAGAGATTGCTTTGTATTGGTCGTATAGTCGGAAGCGAAAAAATCTTCGTGATAACAAGTTTTTGTATAAGTTATGGAAACTTGTGCCGTATGGTTTGACCAAGATTTTGGGGCCTTATATCGTTAAAAGGATATATTAAGAGGAATTGCTGTCCGAATAAAACTATTGGATAAGCGTCCTATTAAGTTTGCCGAACAGCAATGTAATTTTCGTTCGTTTTTTTTATTGTTAAAGTTGCTCGATACTATCATTACATAATTCAGTATTCGTCAATATTTGCTCACATTCTTTATCAATTATAGCGTATAGTTCAGCTTCGTTTGCTATTATATCAATGTATTTAACATACCTCATTGAATCTTCGTTCCATTTATAATCCAAACTTTCTGCAATAGATTTGAGTTTTTGCTTTGCCGATTCAGCCACTGCCGCATTATCAGTAGGCTTCATAAACAAATCAATTTCTACTTCACTATTGTTTTTACCGGCATTCCATATAATATCAATGGATACATAAGGCTCTTTACTATGTTTTTGGTCATAAAACACGCAAGTATTCTCTTTTTCCCATAACTGATTAATATCCCAGCCTTCAAATTCTTTTTTATTGTTGTTTAAATATAAATGATATTTATAAGTATGGATATTAATATGATTTCCAGACCATTTTGCACCATTCATTAAATACCAAGAGTCGTTATACTTTTGTAAATTTTTATATTCACAATATTTCATAAATTCTGGGTCTTTTACAAATTCCGCCAAATAATTTTCTTTTGGATATTGCTCAATCATCTGTTCAAAAGTAATACCACCTATTAAATCATCAAAGAAAGACTTAAACTCCTGCTTATTGTCGTTTATAAGTGTTTGCCAATCGCTCCATTTCCAAGCAAACGACCAGTTTGTGGCACCTCTGAAAATTCTTGGATACTCTTTCAGATTTCTTGTTAACAGGGCACGACGAACATTATCAATATTAGCATCACACTTTCCTTCAAAAGTTTCATCAAACTTTTTGAGATATTCATTAAATAAATTTATGTCAAAGTTTCCATCATTATCATAAGACCACTCTATGAGAGGCAATATTTCACCGCTCCATATTTTATGGCTTTCAACTGAATAACTTTGTGCTTTCCAAAACGGCTCTTCAATCTTTTTGCGATTATCAATATTCTCCTTAAGAATAGACAATTTCTTTTTTTCTTCGTCAGATAACAAGGTGCGTGAAATATTTAAATCTTTATCTGTCAGTTCTATTATATCTTCACAATTCTTGGCTATTTGTATGGCATCATAGACCAAATCAGCAGGATTTTTACTAACATTACTTACTTTTGTAAGATTATGAAGAAACATATACAAGCGATAAAGGTTTTGGTTATCGTCATTCACTTTATGAGTTGTGCAATATTCTATCAATGGCAATAACTCAAAACAGTCTATTTTATTTATTCCCTCAGAAGTGGCAGGAGAAAGAAATTCTTTTTTTAAACGATTTTTAAATTCCCAATTTTCAAATAAAAAAACAAGTGATTGCCAATAAGAATATATCTCTTTAAAAGACACACTCTTTACAGGAAAAGTATATGTTCCTTTATCAAGAATTTCTTGTACTTCATTTTCATCAGAAGTTAGTATCGTTACCCATCTAAGAAATTCATTAAACCCAGCATCGGCAGTGTCATTATCACCTGCTCGGTGTTTCCAAAACCAAGTTTCAATCTCTTCCCATTGTTCAGCAACATTTGTAATACCTTTATTTATTTCAGATTTTATAATCAATGGTTTTAGATTTTCTGTAGCAGAAAGTGGCTCTCCGGTAGTGTTTATGATAACAAAAGTTTCTTCTCCATTTTTGCGGTTTTCCATATCAACATACATAAATGTAAGTTTATGAAGCAACCAGTCTCCAAATTCTTTTAAATTAAGTTCGTTTTCATTAAGTAGTTTTTCTATTACACTAAGAGCTTTAATCATACTTTGGATACTCGGGTCCAAATCATAATCTCGAAAATACCAATCTGCACTTTTAATTTTCTCTATATTATCTGTATTTTTTGTAAAAAACTTACATACCAAATCACTCAAAAAGTATAGGGACGATTCTCTGATAGAGTACTTCAAATATGGTTCTTTGTCATCATATTTATATTCAAAATCAGAAATCAAATGTTGTCGGAATGTGTTATTTGTGCGTTTATTTATTATACCCAATAACAGAAATAAAGTGGTAATGCGTTGCTGACCATCACATAGTTGAATATGATTTGCAGGAATTTCGTAACCATAAAGCAAACCTAAATTCAATGATTTCTTATCTTCGTCTATAAACTGCAGTATCAAGTTACAAACAAAGTCAGAAACTAATTCTCCTTTTCCGGAGGCCTTAGTGTTATTATCATTTCCCCAACAATAATCGCGCTGTAAATCAGGAATAATAATTTGTCTTTCTTCGGAAAACAGTTCAGCCAATGTGTATGTTTTCCCGGTGATGAAATTTATCTTATTTTTCATAATATTCTTTATAATATTTTGTAAATTCCTCTAATGTTTCATATTTGTTTTTTGCTATCTGTTCGCCTTTCCATTCAGAGTATGCAAATTTATATATCGTATGTAGTAAATGTCTGCTTTTGAAAATATCTTTCTTTTTATCAACATTCTTTTTAAAGAACAGATTAAAGAATAGACTTTTCTTTTCCTCAAAAGAACTGTTATTAAAGGCAGAGTTGTCGTCTTTATATAGTAACACCAAATTACCAATGGAATGTTCACTTGCAACTGTCTTTGTCTGTTTATACTCACAAGACTCTCTACTTATATATGAAGAATCATCTTGTTTTACAGAATCATCACAGATTTCTCCATTGCCGTCCATTATTATAACAGAGTCTCCGTTTTTTTCATTATGCCATACTTTGGATTTAGGATAGATATGTTCCAATGATCGGCCTCTGCTACCATTATCCCAGATAGAAAAATCAAATCTTCTGCCTTTGCCGTCCTCCTGTTTATTGTCTTCATCTATATTAAGTCTAAGTAAAAGCCTAAAAGCAGTTTCAGGATTTTCATTATATAAATTGTTATTTTCCAATACTTTTAAGATATCATTAAATTTTTCGTCAAATTTGTTTTGATTGTTCTCTATGATTTCTTTATGAGTCAGTTCTATAAAAGCCCATTTATAATATCTGTCCAAATCGTCAAAAGAAATAATTGGGTTATTATTAAAATACCCTCGAATGAAAGCGTCTTTATCATTTATAATCCTTATTATAGCACCAACTTTATTATAAACGATAGGATTGTTGAATGCGTCCTCAAATTTTTTTTGCAAGTGTCTGAGGTCGCCAAAAGTATTTTTTGCGTCAATTGACTTTTGCGAACTAAGGAAGTATTCTCTAAATTTAGCATAAGATAATGTTTCGTTTTCTTGTGATTTAGAACTATAATAAGTGGAAATTAACAGTCCCATTACATTCTTTGTTTGAAATAACGATTGTACATCTTTTCTATGGTTCATCCGACATTTCGAGTGATACAGCAGTCATGCAGTGCATACAGTCTTAGTTCAAAATATCGTTGATCCCTAAAGCCGTA
>OMYR01000050.1 GCA_900315335.1 uncultured Bacteroidales bacterium | reverse complement strand
TGATATTGATTTTTCAAAGCCTGTGTTATCAAGTAAATAAAATAAAAGCACGCTTTATTTTAAGCGTGCTTTTTTAATTATAGGTTGGTAAGGTGTTAAGTTTCCTTTATTTTCTATCAAAAAATGGATTTTTGCTCTTTGCACATAACGACACAGCAAGACATTGATTGCAGCCTTCCACCATACCTAAACGCATAGCTGCACTACCTGCGGAAAACATAACCCTACTGTCTACTCTTTTGTCCGCAGCAACGCTTACCGCAGAGCCTATCGCCAACCCCATATCCTCACTATTGAAAAAACACGGCACTAATTTGTTCGTTTTAATCTTATCTTCACAAGTCTTAAAGCCACAATAACCACAATCCAGCCCTAAAACCACCGTCTTAGTCGCCACCAAAAGCATACAATCACACTCCAAAATATTTTGAGAATCTCTTAACAAAAACGATTCCTTGCCATTTGTTTCGTTATAATCTTTAACCAACTGCTCACTTATTCGTTTTATTTCCTCTTTGTTGCAAATGCCGATAACCAAGTTGTCTATTCCTCGCGCTTTTGGTGCAGTTCGTGCCGCAACAGCCATACTCTTGGCTACTGTCAGCACATACTCTTTATTAAAATCCTTTTCGTTAAGCATCACTTGTTTGAATTTTTATTTCTTTTGTTTGACAATTGTTTTTTTTCGAGTGAATTTCTTGCCGTGTTGAGGTCTATTTATCTTTGCCAAGCAGGTAATTTATAAGTTTTCTTGTCGCAATACCGCGATGAGATATCTTGTTTTTCTCTTCTCCCGACATCTCTGCAAAACTCTCTCCGTAACCATCGGGAATAAACACCGGATCATAACCAAAGCCTTTCTTACCATAACGTTCGGTAGTGATAACTCCACGACATTCCCCCTCAAAATACTTTTCCTTGCCCCCCTCAATCAAACATATAACTGTGCGAAAACGTGCTTTGCGATTGGTTTTTCCTTCCATTTCTTCAAGAAGTTTATCGATATTGTCGTCAAAACTACACTTTTCGCCCGCATATCGTGCCGAATAAACGCCCGGACGATTGTCCAACGCTTCAACTTCCAATCCCGTGTCGTCAGCAAAACAATCCTTGCCGTACTTTTCGTAAATATATGCCGCCTTTTGTTGTGCATTTTCCTTTAATGTGTCGCCTGTCTCGGGAATATCCTTGCTCTCTCCCAAAGCATCTAACGAAATTATCTTTACCTTATCATTTATTACCTGCTGAATTTCGGCAGTTTTGTGCTTGTTGTGTGTTGCAAAAATTATTTCTCTCATCGTATTCAAAAATTCTTATTCGTTGATTTGTATTTTTTTTGTTTACTTTTTTGTATTCGGCGCAAAATTAATACAATTTTCCTTAATACCGGTTGATTATCATTATTTACTGATTGAACAATGGACGTAGTTTTTTGAGTTCCGTTGTTATTGGTTCGGGAAATAATAATTAACTTTGCACACAAATTTGCAAAAAACAAAGAAACTATGATATTGAAGATAATAAACAAGAGTGGCAACGCATTGCCGAGTTACGCCACACCATTGTCGGCTGGTATGGATTTAAGAGCGAATTTATCGGAGCCTATAATCATTAAACCGATGCAACGATGCTTGGTTCCGACGGGATTGTTCATTGAGTTGGAGGCAGGAAGTGAAGCTCAGATACGACCTCGTAGTGGTCTTGCATTGAAAAACGGCATAACCGTCTTAAATTCGCCGGGTACAATAGATGCGGATTATCGGGGTGAATTAAAAGTTTTGCTTATCAATCTTTCTACCGAAGATTTCATTATCAACAACGGCGAACGTATCGCCCAAATGATAATTGCCAAGCACGAAACTCCGACTATTGTTGAGGTCGAAGAACTTTCCGATACTCAACGAGGCAACGGCGGTTTCGGACATACGGGTAAATAAGAGAATATTTTAACATAAGGAACGACGAATTTTATCAAATAATCAAATTCGTCGTTTCTTATGTCAATTAATGTTGATTATTTATTTGAGATTTTTACCTGTTTGCCTCTACTTTTTATTCAAATTACTTTACTTCTCGTCTAAATCAGGCTACTTTTCGTCCAAATCACGCAGAAACGTGATAGTATATTGCGATATATATGACCTCTATATATCGCAATATACTATCACTATATATCGCAATATACGTTCTCGTTTTCGCCTGATTTAGACGAGAACTTGCGTGATTTAGACAATAAGTAAAGTGATTTAGACACAAACTCGGCGTCATCGCTCTTGA
>OMYR01000051.1 GCA_900315335.1 uncultured Bacteroidales bacterium | reverse complement strand
TGATATTGATTTTTCAAAGCCTGTGTTATCAAGTAAATAAAATAAAAGCACGCTTTATTTTAAGCGTGCTTTTTTAATTATAGGTTGCTGTTCAATAAATTTATAGATAGAATAGCCACCAAGAGTTTTATCGGATAGCAATTATCAGTTTTATAATATTTGCTTGATAAAATCTTTTGGAAAAAACAGTTTTCAAATACTAAAACATAAAAATATTCGTTTCAAAGAAAAACGAATTTTAAGATGAAAACAAGAGTTGATATAGCGGTAAAAAACAAGACTGAAAAAAATTATAATTGCGCCCAAGCAGTGGCAGCAGCTTATGCAGATTTGATGGGTGTTGATGAACAGACGGCGTTGAATATGACTGCTGCTTTTGGCGTTGGTATGGGTAATATGGAAGGAACTTGCGGCGCTTTGACGGGAGCAGGTGTCGTGATTGGTATGATTACCAAAGATAAAGGGGAAGCAAGAAAGAGAATGAAGGTTGTAATGGACAAGTTTCAGAAACGTAACCATGTAACACAATGCAAATATCTTAAAGGTTTATACACAGGCGTTGTGCTTAGAGAATGTAAAGACTGTGTTGCAGATGCTTGCACTTTTTTAGAATCGGCATTGGCAGATAAAATTTAATTATAAGAAATTAAAAAAATATCAAATAAAAATAATAAAACACCTTAAAAGGCGTTGTTATTTACAAAGAAATCTATCCTGTTGTCTGATACCCAACTCGTGCTTGCTTTTAATAGGGTATCGATGACAGGACTTTTTATTCCCTTACCGAACTTGGTATTTCCGGTTATTACAATTGCTTCGTCCCAAAGACCAAGTTGCAAAAATTTATCCAAAGTCTTTTTCCCACCTTCTACAACTAAGGAAGAAATACCATTATCGTATAAATTACCAAGCATTTGCGGAATAAATTCTTCATTATTTGAGATTTTTATGTAGTGAGTATTCTCTCCGACATATTGTTGTAATTTATCGTTAAAAACAATTGTTTTTTGCGAATCATCAAAAAAGTTTTTGGGTTTATCAAGGCTTAGATTTTTGTCATAAGTTACACGGATAGGATTATTACCGCAAAAGTAACGAACATTCAATTTACAGTTGTCATTAATAATTGTGTTAGCCCCTACAAAGAAAGCGTCATTGTCTTTACGCATCTTATGGACGAATACTTTCATCGCATCATTGGTTATCCAATATTGTTTATTGCCGTTACTTCTGTCAATATCCATAAAACCATCTAATGTTTGAGCAAATTTCAAAATTACGTAGGGACGATGTTTCTCTTGAAAACAAAAGAACCTTCGGTTTAGAAATCTACCTTGCTTTTCTTCCACACCGCAAGTTATTTCGATACCTGCATCTTTCAGCATCTGTATTCCTCTGCCTGATACTTTTGGGTTAGGGTCGAAATTGGCGATAACACAACGTTTGATTTGGCTATCTACCAATAGTTTCGCACAAGGAGGTGTTTTCCCGAAATGGCTACATGGTTCTAAACTGACATAAACAGTCGCTTTTTTTAATAGGCTTTTATCTTCAACGGAATTAATGGCATTGACCTCAGCGTGCCAAGAGCCTATTTGTTTATGATAACCCTCGCCGATAATCTTGTTATCCACTACAACGACTGCTCCAACCATAGGATTAGGTGCAACGTTTCCGCTACCCATACGTGCCAACTGAAAGCAACGTTCAATAAACATTTTATCCATATCCATAATATTCGTAACTTTGCAACTGCAAAATTACACTAAAATAATGAAAACTAAATCAAATAGAATAACGGATATAGTGGATTACATACACGATGAACTGAAAAACAAATATCCGCAAAGCGAAATCAAAGCCTTTATAAATATATTGTTTCAAGAGTATGTCGGTATTAATTCCGCACATATTTTGGCGTTCAAAGACGATTGTGTTAATGAATCGGAGTTATTGAATATCGTTCTATCCACCGAGCGTTTGAAAAAATATGAGCCAATACAATATATAATAGGTTGTACGGAGTTCTGCGGCTTAAAGATAAAGGTTACCTCTGATGTGCTTATCCCTCGTCCCGAAACAGAGGAAATGGTTTATGAAATTATCAACACTACCCGGCAAAATAATGTTAAACAACAAAATTCTGATATGAGAGAAGAAAAAAATATTAACATTATTGATTTATGTACGGGCAGTGGGTGTATTGCTTTGGCGTTGGATAAAAATATTAAAAATAGTAATGTTTTTGGTGTGGATATTTCCGATAAAGCGTTGGCGATTGCAAAAGAAAACAATAATAATCTTGCTTGCAACGTGAATTTCTATAAGTATGATGTTTTGTCTCCAAGCGCAACAGAAGATAAGTATGATATTATTGTTTCCAATCCTCCATACGTTTTGGAAAGGGAGAAAATTGATATGAAAAGAAACGTTTTGGATTATGAACCACATCTTGCTTTGTTTGTAAAAAACGAAAATCCGCTTCAATTTTATGAAAAAATCGAGATTTATGCACGGAAAAACCTTAAAATAGGCGGAAAAATCTTTTTGGAAGTAAATAATTTTTTTGTCAAAGACACTTTATCTTTGTTTTCTGAAAAAGAATATATTGCACAAGTTAGAAAAGATATATTCAATAGAGAGCGTTTCATTTTTTTGCAAAAAAAGTCGTAAATCTTTTGTCAGTTTCAAAAACTGTTGTACTTTTGCAAACGGAGAGTTGGCTGAGTGGTCGATAGCGGCAGTCTTGAAAACTGTTGACCTTCACGGGTCCGGGGGTTCGAATCCCTCACTCTCCGCACTAAGCATTGATAATTTTTTTTTACAAAATTAATACCTAATTTTGGTTCATCCGACATTTCGAGTGATACAGCAGTCATGCAGTGCATACAGTCTTAGTTCAAAATATCGTTGATCCCTAAAGCCGT
>OMYR01000052.1 GCA_900315335.1 uncultured Bacteroidales bacterium | reverse complement strand
TCACGCTCATACTATCATGATGCATAGTGTTCAAGCTCTTTACTGCAATTGAGATTGCCATTGAGATTGCTTGCGGATTTTAGGATAGATACATTACTCATCACTTTGGGTGTTCCTTTTAATGATTTATCGTCAAGTCTTTTGAATATGGAGTTATGTGATTTGGTTCTTGCCAAGCCGGGTAGAGTGTATAAGGTTATATAAAGCAATAAATCAAAAACACTAAAAACGCATATTTTTATACAAAAACTAAGCAGTTATTGGCTTTTTGTGTAACTTTGCAATAACGAAAGGACTTTTATGGAACAAAAGAATACTATAATAAGAAGTAAAGCACCGTTGAGGTTAGGTTTGGCAGGAGGCGGAACAGATGTCTCTCCTTATAGTGATATGTATGGGGGATTGGTACTTAACGCAACGATTAATTTATATGCTCATTGTTATTTGGAAGTTACCAACGACGGTAAGATAATAATAGAGGCAAAAGATATTAATAAAAAAGAAGAATACACAAGTGCAAAGACTTTACCTATCAATGGAACGTTGGATTTAGGCAAAGGTGTTTATAATAGGATAGTAAAGGATTTTGATTTGCCTGCATTATCTTTTAAGATGATTACATATTCCGATGCACCGGCAGGTAGTGGCTTGGGCTCTTCTTCAACAATGGTTGTCTGCATACTTAAAGCATTTGTGGAGTGGTTACGTCTGCCTATGGGCGATTATGAACTTGCGAGATTGGCATACGAGATAGAGCGTTTGGATTTGAATTTTAGCGGAGGGAAACAAGACCAATATGCAGCCGCTTTTGGTGGCTTTAATTTTATGGAGTTTCTTAAAGACGACAAAGTAATAGTCAATCCGTTGAAGATTAAACGCTGGATTGTCGATGAACTTGAAGCAAGTATGGTTCTTTATTATACGGGTGCATCAAGAGAATCGGCTCAAATCATCGATGAGCAAAAAAACAATACAAAACAAGGCAACACCAAGACAATAGATGCTCTACATAAGATAAAACAAAGTGCAAGAGATATGAAACAGGCGATATTGTTCGGAGATGTGGAGAATTTTGCCAATATTATCAAACAAGGCTGGGAAGATAAAAAGCGTTTGGCTAAAAGTATTTCCAACGACAAGATTGATAATATCATGAATATTGCATATAATGCAGGAGCGTTGGCAGGTAAAGTCAGCGGTGCAGGTGGGGGAGGTTTTATAACCTTTATCGTCAAGCCCGAAAACAAGTATGCACTTATACAAGCCTTGAAAGATTTAGACGGCGAGGTTATACCTTTTGAATTTTCGGACGGTGGTCCTCATGGTTGGATAGTTTATAATGGATAATTCAATACGATATTCGTTGTTATGGACGTTGTTATTTTGGCAGGTGGTTTAGGTACGAGATTGCGAAGTGTTGTGAGCGATGTTCCGAAATGTATGGCAATGGTTGATAATAAACCGTTCGTGGAATATTGGTTGAGATATTTAAGCAATACTAACGCCGAAAACGTTGTGTTTTCCTTAGGCTATAAAGCCGAGGTGGTTACCAATTGGATAGAAACAATAGAAAAACATTTTCCTTTTAACATAAACTATGTTGTAGAACAAGAGCCGTTGGGTACAGGTGGGGCTATACGTTTTGCAATAGAGAAAACGAAAAGCGAAGATGTGTTGATTATTAACGGCGATTCGTTTTTCAAAGTGCCAATCAATAAATTCTATTCCCAATATAAGACAAAAAATTGTCCTCTTGCGTTGGCATTAAAACCGATGACTAATTTTGAAAGATATGGCAACGTAAAAATAGATTCTTACAACAAAATAATTTCTTTTGGGGAGAAAGAATTTTGTGAGCAAGGCTTGATAAATGGCGGAGTGTATTTTTTGAATAAACGTTTATTGGATTTACGGTCTTTGCCTGCGAAGTTTTCTTTTGAAAAAGAGGTCTTGGAGAAACGAAGCGATATTTTCGGTTTTGTGTATGACGAATACTTTATCGATATAGGCATTCCGGAGGATTTTTATAAGGCACAAAAAGAATTACCACTGCAATTTGAATAATATTATGCAAAACGATAGAAAGAAAATCATTGTTGTTGCCCCTGCACACCCTTTTCGTGGTGGTCAGGCGTTAGATGAAGCATATTTGTACCATATTATAAGCGGCATGGGTTATGACTACAAATGTATTTCCTACAAAATGCTATATCCCAAGTTGCTTTTTCCCGGTAAAACGCAATACGATAATTCCAAAGTAATCAATTTCGCTCACCCCGATAAAATAAAACATATTATTTCCTCGATAAATCCTTTTACGTGGATTAAAGCCTATAAGGAAATCAAGAAAGAAAATCCCGATGTGGTGATCTTTCTTTGGTGGATGTTTTTCTTTGGTCCTTGTTTGGGAACTATTGCTTGGCTTTCCCGAAGAAAAGGCATCAAAGTATGTTTTCTCGCCGACAACTACATCTCCCACGAACAGCATGTTTGGGAAAGATTTATCGTTAAGAGGACTTTCAAACAGGCTCAGTATTTTATTGCCCCTTCCAAGTATATAAGCGAAGAGATTAAGAGAGATTTTCCAAACAAACCTATTTGCGTAACCACGTTATCCATTTATGATTGCTATAACTTCAATCGCTACGACAAGGCTTCGGCAAGAGAATTTCTTAACATAAAAACCAAGGAAGTTATATTGTTTTTTGGTCTTATCCGCCCTTACAAAGGTTTGGATAAATTGATTGAAGCCTTTAAGGATATTAAACAGCAGCGAGAAAGCATCACACTTGTCATTGCAGGCGAGTGTTACGGCAATATTGAAATCTATACCGACAAGATTAAACAGTATGGTTTGGAAAACGATGTTATGTTATTCAATAAGTATATCGCCAACGAAGACATTGAACCTTATTTTGCGGCTTGTGATGTGGTTGCGTTGCCTTATTATTCCGCAACACAGAGCGGCGTTGTGATGACTGCGTACGCTTTTCGCCGTCCTGTGGTTGTTACCGACGTTGGTGGCATAAAGGAAGAGGTTTTGCAAAATTCTACCGGTATTGTTGTCAAAAATAACGACCCTCAAAATTTGATAAAAGGTATAAACGAAGTATTGGATAACAAGGATACTATAAACTACGCCCAAAATATAGAAGGTTTTATCGATACTTTTGGTAATCGTAAGTTGAAAGAATTTTTACAAAATATATAATATGGAAATAATTATCCCGATAAATATCAAATCACATCAAGAGTATGTTGTAAAGCCACAAGACACAGCTTTGAATATAGGTAGCGGCGATGTTGAGGTATTGGCTACTCCGAAACTCTTGGCTCTTATGGAAGAAGTGAGCAGCAAAAGTATTAAGCCATATCTTCCCGACGGCTACACATCTGTCGGCGTTGAGATGAATATAAAGCATTTGAAATCATCCAAGGTCGGCGAGAAAATAACTATTGACACCACTTTTATAAAACAAGACGGAAGAAAACTGTTTTTCTTTTGTGAGGCTTTTGCCAATGGAGAAAAAATAGGCGAAGGCGAGTGCAACAGATTTATCGTCAATAAGGAAAAATTCGGTAAGTAAGAATTTTTGATTTATAGGTGAAGTCACAAAATTAGTATTAAATACTGGTAAATTAGTGTTAAACATCAGCGAAATAGTGTTAAATACTAATTTGGTGATTTGAGGTATTAAAAAAACAACAGGTTTTTTCAGCAAAACCAATTGAAGGAAAAAGAAAATAAATGGAAAAAGAATTCAAAATGGTTGCAAAGACGATGTATGGTTTAGAGGACGTACTTTGCAAAGAATTGGAAGAAATAGGAGCGCAACAGATAACTAAACTGCATCGTGCAGTGGAGTTTTATGGAGATATGCGTTTGTTGTATCGTGCAAACTATTGTTTGAGAACAGCCCTCGCAATATTGAAACCCATCGCCTTTTTTACGGCTAAGAACGAGGCGGAACTGTACAATAATGTATATAAGATGCAATGGGAGAAGTTTATGAATCCCGATGGAACGTTTGTCATTGATGCTTCGGTATCTTCCAAAGTTTTCAATCATTCATTGTATGCCGCCCAAAAGGTAAAAGATGCTATTTGCGACAGATTCAGAAAATATTTTGATATAAGGCCTTCAATAGACAAGGACAATCCTGATTTGAAGATAGACTTGCATATATCTAACAATGACGTAACAATATCTTTTGACTCATCGGGCGAAAAACTTTTCAAACGTGGTTATCGTCAAACGACGGGTCAGGCGCCTATCAATGAGGTAACGGCGGCAGGCATCATTCAGTTGTCCGGTTGGAATAGGGATTGCAATTTCATCGACCCTATGTGCGGTAGCGGAACGATAGCAATAGAAGCCGCAATGTATGCGATGAATATTCCGGCTCAGTATTTCAGAAAACGTTTTGGTTTTCAGAAATGGAGTGAATACAACAATGTTCAGTGGAGGCAGGAGAAAGAAGCGGCGGATAGCAAGATAACGGAATTTGATTACGAGATATGGGCGAGTGATGTATCGCAAGAAGCCGTTGATAAGGCAAAAGAGAACATAAAGTACGCCAAATTGAATTTTGACATCAATGTTTTTCGTTCTGCAATGGAGGAGGGCGATAGACCGGAGGGCAAGACTTTGGTAATAATGAATCCGCCTTATGGGGAGCGATTGGAGGTTGAGGATATTGTGGATTTGTATTCACGAATAGGTGATACGTTCAAGCAACATTACACAGGTTGTACGGCATTTGTATTAAGTAGCGATGTTTTCGCTTTGAAAAAAATAGGATTGAAGCCAAGCCGTAAGATAGATGTGTATAACGGCAATTTGGAGTGCAAACTATTCAAATTTGAGATGTACGAAGGAAGCAAAAAGGCCAAGAAACAAATATATCTAGACTAAAAGTTTTATATATTTTTGTACTTTCAAAGCATAAATACGATGATAATAGGAGTAGCAAACATCAAAAATTTAATAAAATCCTCATACGATATTGTCAGAGG
>OMYR01000053.1 GCA_900315335.1 uncultured Bacteroidales bacterium | reverse complement strand
TTCCGAAAAAACCTTGCATCAATGTGCAACGCTCGTTAGACAAGCAAATTGCATTATTTTAATTTTCGTCGAACTCACGTTAAAATAGTGTTAATGATTAATAAAATAGTGTGAGTGATTAATTTTTTCATTGCTTTATCTTTTTTATCAAAAGTCTCCAAGCAAAACATATAAACCAACAAAAAGTTATCTTTTTTCCATTTTTTTGAAACCTTATCTAAAATAATGTCGTACTTTTGTAACTTCAAAATAAGAGAATGCCCAATCGCTTAAAAGGACAAAGGCAAAAATTAAAATTTAATAGAAATGAAAAAAATCAAAGTATTCATGTTAGCCGTTTTAGCAATGGCTTCAACAAGTGCAATTGCACAATCTTCACCTTGGTGGTTTGAAGGACAATTAGGAGTTAATTACACATCTTTGGACGACGCTCTTGAAACAAAGAACACTAATTTCAACATCGGCTTCGGTGCAAATTATAAATTGAGCAATGCTTGGTCTGTTGGTGCTAATCTAATTTATTCATATTGGGGAGAATCCACAAAAATTAATGACGATAGTGAAAATATGTTTTTTGTCAATCCGCAAGTTGTTTATACAAAACCTATGTGGGGTAGAATGAGTTGGAGTCCTTCTGCACAACTAATTTTGGGCTTTGGAGAAGAGACAATGATCGGTCTTGGCATTGATTTGTTATCTTTCGACTATAAAGTTGCAGATAAATGGGCTTTGAATATTACTTGCGACCTTGGTACAATTTCTTTTGTTAATACCGATGACATTTCAATATTCAATTTCCAATTAGGTAGAAACAATTCCAAACTTGGAGATTTAGGATTTAGTTTTGGTTTCCGCTACTATCTTTAATAGATAGATTTGAATTAAATCAGTATCACAAAGAGACAGTATTCATTTTGAAAAATACTGTCTCTTTGTTTATTTTATTATGCACAATATTGGCAGATATTTCGTGTGTTGTTGGTTTATTAAATAAAACAACAACACAATTTATTGCATTATAATAAAATTTTCGTATCTTTGCGGTTGAAAATAAATACAAGCATTGCTATGAAAAAAATATTTTTTGTATTAATTGCTGCTGTTTTAACTTTGGGTTTTGCTAACGCTGATGCCCAAAATGACAACAAAAAAGAATCCTTTAATGCCGGTGAGGTGATTATGGAGCATTTGGGCGATTCACATTCTTGGCATATTTTAACATATAAAGATAAACATATAAGCATTCCGCTGCCTGTGATATTGATTAATGAAGGCAAAATAACGTGCTTTATGTCCTCAAAATTTCATAATGGCGAAGCAATTTACAAAGGCTTCAAACTTGGCAGCGAAAAAGACGGCGAGGAATTGAAAAATAAAATTATTTGCGTAGATGCCAATGGCAAATACACAGGTAAAAAGCCTTTGGATTTCTCTATAACAAAGAACGTTTTTGGAATATTCATAATTGCAGTGATTATATGCGGAGTTGTCCTATCGGCTGCAAAAAAAGCAAAACAACGTGAGGGCAAAGAACCGAAAGGTGTTCAAACAGTCGTGGAATATTTAGTTGGTTTTATAAGCACCGATATAGCTATTCCGTCTATTGGAGAGGGGGCGTATTTGAAATATATGAATTACTTGTTAAGTGTATTTACTTTTATATTTCTTTGTAACATTATGGGCTTATTCCCATTCTTCCCGGGCGGAGCAAACATCACAGGAAATATTGCCGTAACGGTAACATTGGCGTTATTCACCTTTGTAATAACTCAATTTTCGAGTACAAAAGCATTCTGGAAACATACCATAAATCCTGATGCCCCTATATGGTTAAAACTTCCTGTTCCTTTGATGCCTGCTTTGGAGATTGTGGAGATATTTACCAAGCCGTTTTCTTTGGCTGTTCGACTTTTCGCCAATATCACGGCAGGACACGTTATTATGTTGTCATTGGTATGTATAATCTTTATTTTCGGGCAAATGAATGTTGTTTTGGGCTATGGCACAAGCATAGTTCCGGTTATATTCAGCGTTTTTATGATGCTTATTGAAATATTGGTGGCATTTATTCAGGCATACGTCTTTACACTATTGTCTGCAATTTATATTGGAATGGTTAGAGTTAAGCACTGATGCAAAACGAGATAATCACAAAACTCAACGCTTTTATTCGTAAGTACTACAAAAATCTTGTAGTTCGTGGCATTATTTATACTCTTTTGCTTTTGATTGTGTTCTTTGTCGTCCTTAACGTCATTGAATATTTCGGTTGGACAAGCACAACATTTAGAAGCATTGTGTTTTACTCGTACTTATTGCTGACACTGTTTGTAGTATGTTACTGGATAATTTTTCCGTTATTCAAACTATTTCGCATTGGTAAGACATTATCGTACTCACAAGCCGCAAAAATTATAGGAAACTACTTTTCGGATATACAGGATAAACTTCTTAATCTTTTGCAACTGCAAGATATTGCAAAGACAAGTGATAACGAATTACTATCTGCCGCAATCGAACAAAAGACAAGGCTTTTAAGTCCTGTACCATTTCAAAAAGCTGTTGATACATCAAAGACCAAGCAATTTTCCAAATATCTTGTCGTGGTTTTGATTGCCGTTGGTATTTTAGCATTTGCTTTTCCGAGATTGTTTTCAGAGCCGAGCAAAAGATATATAAATCACAATACTTTTTATGAGAAGCCTGCTCCGTTCAGTTTCAAAATCCTTTCACCATTAAAAGCAGTGCAGCAAAGCGATTATAATGTAAAAGTGCAGGTCAGTGGTAAAATGTTACCCGAAAAAGTAAATGTTATTGTCAATGGCCAGCGTTTTGAAATGAAAAAAGAAGACAAAACCCATTTTTCGTATATCATTTCACAAATTCAAGCAACTTCTTCCATACAGTTTGAAGCGGCTGACGTGTATAGCAATGTTTATAATGTGATTGTTAATCCAAAACCAATCCTAACGGATTTAACCGCCGAAATTATTTATCCACCTTACACGAAAATAAAAAACGAGACGATAAACAATGTAACCGATTTATCCTTACCAAAAGGTACTAAAATCGTTTGGCATCTGAAAACAAAGGATTGTCAAACCGTGATAATAACCAAACGTAACGAAACTCCAAATGCTGCAACGCCTCAAACCTCAACTTCAAAAGAAATCACTTTGAATAAAAAAGGTTCGGCGGATATTCAAGAAACCTACCTAAACAGTACAAATATCGTTTTGAAAACAAAGAATAATTTCACAGTATCTTCCGACAGCATTGCGTTCAACATAAATACCATTACCGATGAGAAACCTTTTATTGCCGTTATTGAGCAAAAAGATTCAATCATTATAGACAATATTTATTTTCGTGGTCAGATAAAAGACGATTATGGTTTTTCAAAACTTGAATTTCATATGAAAGTAACACCATCGGGTAGCAATGTTTCTAAAATTCACACCAAGCGTTTGACTCTAACCGAGAACGAAACAGCACAAGAGTTTTATCACATGACAACTCTTAGCGAGTACGACATTCATAAAGGCGACAAGGTGGATTATTGGTTTGAGGTTTGGGATAATGATGCTATAAATGGGGCGAAGAGTACCAAATCGCAGACATTTGTCATAAATATTCCAAGTGAGCAGCAAATAGACAATCAAATCTCTCAAAACAGTGAAGATATAAGAAAACAAGCCGATAAAACCATTGACGAGATAAAACGTTTGCAAAACGAAATAAAAGAATTGACAAGAAAACTTACCGAAAAGAAAGAACTTTCTTGGCAGGACGAAAAAGACTTGAATGATATTAAACATCAGCAAAATGATATTAAACAAAAAATTGACGATATTAAACAAAAAATAAACGAAAACACTTCTTTGGAAGAGAAGTATAAAGATACCGACCCTGAATTAATAGAAAAACAAAAGCAAATCGAAGACCTTTTCAATCAATTGCAGAATAAAGATTTGGAAGATTTACTAAAACAACTTGATAACTTAATCAACAAAAATCTGAACAAAGACCAAATCAACGAACAATTGAACAAAATTTCCAAGAAGAATGAAGATATTTCCAAACAGTTGGATAAGAATTTGGAGATGTACAAACGCTTGGACGTTGAGAAAGATATTAACGATAATATCGAAAAGCTGCGTCAGTTGGCGGAAAAACAAAAGCAATTAAGCGAAGATACGAAAAACACTAAATCGTCAAAACAAGATAAACAACAAGACCTGCAAAAACGTCAGCAAGACCTCAACAACGAGTTTAAGGACTTGCAAAAGAAAATGGACGAAACCAAACGCAAGGACTCGCAATTGGAAACGCCTTTCAATATAAAACAAGACAAACAAAAGGAAAATCAAATCCAAAACCAGCAACAAAAAGCAAACGACAACTTAAAAAACAATAACAACAAGAATGCTTCCAAAAATCAACAACAAGCTGCCGAGCAAATGCAACAGATGGCTGAGGATATGGAACAACAATTGGACGAGAGCCAAGAAGAGCAACTTGGAGAGGATATTGACGATGTTAGAAGCATACTTAAAAATTTAGTTACCTTGTCAAAAAAACAGGAAAACTTGATTTATTCCACTCAAAACACCACAACATCTAATCCTGCGTATCAAAAAATCATCAACTCCCAAAACACTATCAAAGAAAGTATGCAAACCATTTCCGACAGCCTTTATGCGATAAGCAAACGCCAACCGCAGGTAAGTAAAGTTATTAATGACGAAACTTTTAAGGTTAAAGAAAATATCGATAAGAGTTTGGAATCTCTTCTTTTCTTTAATCAAAGTTATTATACCAATTACAAAAATTCCAAAGCCTCTACTTCGCAACAGTATTCAATGTCTTCGATGAACAATCTGGCACTTCTTCTTGCTGAGAGTTTAGATAATATGAATAAACAGCAACAGCAGATGAAAAGCAATAAGAAAAACAATAGCAAAAACGCCAAAAATCAATGTAACAACCCTTCACAAGGAAAGCAAGGTAAGAGTGCTAAATCTATGAGAGAACTTCAAGAAGCCCTTAACAAGGAAATAGAACGTTTGAGTAAGGAATTGGAAAAACGAGGCAACAAATCCTCGCAAAAGATAGGTGAAAACAGCGAAATCAATGAGCGTTTGGCAAAGGCGGCAGCCCAACAAGAAATGATTCGTCAGATGATGCAACAATATTTGCAGAAACTTAAACAAGAGGGCGGCAAGGCTGTGGGCGAAATGAACAAAGCCCTAAAAGATATGGAGAATACCGAAAAAGATATAGTAAATAAACGAATAAACAGTCAGACACTAAATCGCCAAAAACAAATTCTCACTCGTATGCTTGAAAGCGAAAAAGCCGAAATGAAAAAAGGGAAAGAAGAAAAACGAGAATCCAAAAGCGGAATAGACAAAAAAATAGAAAACAATAAGGAATTTGAAGAATTTAAGAAGTTGAAAAATAGAGATATGGAGTTACTGCGAAAGATACCACCAGTATATTCTTCGTACTATAAGACAAAAATATCAGAATATTTTAGTAATTTTGAAACCTCAAATGCAAACACAAAAAAATAAATAGTTGCCATGGAAAAGATATACATCGCCAAAGGTCAATATGCAAAATTTGAGACTTTTATGGAACAAATCTGCGAAAAAAACCGTTTGTACAATTACATAGGTGCTATGAATATGGCGTTGGAGAATGTTATAAAATTCGCAAATCAGGATTTAATTCTTTCGGTTTCCCACTACAAAGACGGCATACATTTTTCCGTTCAAGTTGATAATGATTTGTTTTCATCGATAAGTTTTTCCGACACGACCAATGCAGATTTTGAGACTTTGTTTCTTATTAAATCTTTGCCCGATGATATAAATATTTCCGCCGATGGCAAATCTATTGACTTGTTCTTCGCAATTGATGGCATCGAGGAAGAGTTGGCAATGAGTAGAAGAGAGAAAATCAAGGCATATTCCTTTCGTAAAGTAACTGTTACAAGATAATGGCAATAAGTTTTTCATTAGAAAAGTCTTTTACGTTTAACAACCGTTTGAAAACCAAAGCGTGGATTAAACAGATTATTGAAAAAGAAGGTGGCAAGTGTGGCGATATTTCTTACGTCTTTGCTTCCGATGAAAAGGTTTTGGAAATCAACAAACAGTTTCTTCAACACGATTTTTACACCGATATTATCACTTTCGACTATGTGGAAAACTATGTAATATCGGGTGATATTTTTATTTCGGTGGATAGAGTCAAAGACAACGCAAAGACTTTCAACACAACCTTTGATGAAGAACTGCACCGCGTTATTATTCACGGAGTGTTACACCTATTAGGTTATAAAGACCACAGCGAAAAAGACGAAAAACTTATGCGTCAAATGGAAAACGAAAGTCTTAGATTGTTTTATTCGTAAGTTAAAAGAAAATTCTTGTGTGATACCGCAAAAATAATCACTCATATCATTTTACTAATCATTAACACTGATAAAATAATCACTCACATTAATTTTGTGATAACTCACAACAATAAAACAATATAAGTTTTCAAGAATTTTATAACCATATCAAGTATTTTTTTAACAAATAAGAAAGATATAATCAAAAGAAATGTTTTCAAAGTTTGATATAATCGTTGTAGGAGCAGGGCATGCAGGCTGCGAAGCAGCGTTGGCAAGTGCCAAGTTGGGTAATAAAACATTGTTAATAACACAAAACCTAAACAATATAGCACAATTGTCGTGCAATCCTGCGATGGGCGGAGTTGCCAAAGGGCAGATAGTCCGTGAGATTGACGCTCTTGGCGGTTATTCGGGCATCAACACCGATTTACACACCATGCAATTTCGTATGCTTAATGCTTCCAAAGGTCCTGCAATGCATTCCCCAAGAGCGCAAGTAGATGACATTACTTTTCCAATAGGTTGGAGGCAAAAACTTGAAAACACCGAAAATCTTTCCCTTTGGCAAGATGATGTAACATCTATAACTACATCGCAAAACAAAGTAACCGGTGTAAAGACTAAACTCGGCATAACCATAAAATCCTCTGCCGTAATCCTAACAAACGGAACTTTTTTAAGCGGAAGAATACATATAGGCACAACTTCTTTTAACGGTGGCAGAATAGGAGAAAACAACAGCGAAAATCTAACAAAATGCCTTGTAAGATTGGGTTTTACTTCTGCCAAACTTAAAACCGGAACTCCAATGAGAGTCGATGGCAGAACAATCAATTTCCCTAAATTAACAGAACAGAAAGGCGATGAAAATCCTTTGCAGTTTTCGTTTCTTTATAAACGCAAAAAATCGCTTAAACAACGTTCGTGTTTTATTGCAAACACAAATCTTACTGTTCATGATATTTTGAGGACTGGTTTCAAAGATTCTCCTATGTTTCAAGGCAGAATACAGGGAAGAGGACCGCGTTATTGCCCGTCCATTGAAGACAAAATAGAGAGATTTTCCGACAAAGACCACCACCAACTATTCATCGAACCGGAGAGTAATATGACCAATCTCTGGTATATCAACGGTTTTTCTTCTTCGTTGCCATTGGACGTTCAGTTAAAGGCTTTGAAGCATATCGAAGGCTTTGAACACGCTGTTATTGAGAAACCGGGCTATGCTATAGAGTATGATTACTTCCCTCCTACCCAACTAAAAAACACTTTGGAGACAAAAGAAATTCAAAATCTCTTCTTTGCAGGACAGATTAACGGTACAACAGGATATGAAGAAGCCGCTTGTCAGGGTCTTATGGCTGGAATAAACGCCAATCAGTCTATAAAAAATCTTGAACCATTTGTTCTCAAACGTAGTGAAGCGTATATTGGTGTGCTTATCGATGATTTGGTAACCAAAGGCGTTGATGAGCCTTATAGAATGTTCACGTCAAGAGCCGAATACAGAATACTTCTTCGTCAGGACAATGCCGATGAACGTCTGACCGAAAAAGGATTTAATCTGCACTTGGCAGACAAAGTACGTATGAGAAATCTTGAAAAGAAGTTAAAGTATCGCGACAATCTAATCTCATATATCAAAACCACCAACACTTCGCCAGACGAGGTCAATAATACTTTGGAAAATCTTTCCACTCCGAAAATCGCTAACCCTACAAAGATAGGTAACCTATTGCTTCGTCCACAAATTGATTTGAATGATTTGATTAGTACCATTCCTTATCTAAACGACCAAGTCAATAAAATACCCGCCGGCAAGCGACAAGAAATAATTTCTTTGGCTCAAACGCATATTAAATATGAGAACTATATTCAAAAGGAGCAAGAAACGGTTGAGCGTATCAACAAATACGAAAAACTTATCATTAAAGACGATTTTGATTACCAATCACTGAAATCTCTTTCTTTTGAAGCAAGAGAGAAATTGTCAAAGATACGTCCTCACACCATTGCACAAGCATCGCGAATATCGGGTGTGTCGCCTGCCGATATTTCTGTTTTGGTGCTATATATTTCAAGATAATTGGACATCTGCAATCCTTTGCTTGAAAGATAAACCCACAAAGACGCAATGAGGCTATAAAATCGTTTCGTTTGAAGATTTTTGCATAGAAAGTATTTCGGCAAAACGTTTTTGAGAAGGAGTGCCGACAATGGCAGGTTTGAATGGAAATTGCTTATCAAAAATTTCCGCCGCAGCGATATCTATATTGTATATTTCATTTTCCACATAACGCCCTTGCAATCCTTTCAAAGCGTTGTCATATAATTCCATTACCTGCAAGGCTTTGAAATATTTGTTATCCGCTGTACGAATATAGAAATCCTCAGAGGCTACAAAGCCCATTCGAGAATAAATATCGGGGTCGCCACACAACACAATCGCACGAAATCCCATTTGTTTGGCTAATGTTTTCGTGTGTTCAATCAACATTCTCGCAATGCCCTTACACCAAAATGTCGGCAGCACACATATAGGTCCCAAAGTCAATACCTCATATTTATTTCCGTTGTCAGCAAGGATAAATGATTTTGTATAAACCACATTACCCACTACATTTCCTCCGACCTCAGCCACGAAATCCAATTCCTTAACAAAGCCGAAACTGTTCCTCATTATATGCAATAGATAATGCTCATAACATTTCGGAGTATAGTAGTTCCAAAACGCTTCCCTTGTAACAAATTCTGTTTGCTTATAGTCCGCTTCTTGTTCTTGTCGCAATATTACCTGAATGTCGTTTGCTTTCATTTTGTCCTATGCTTATCATTCGTCGTTTCCTATATCTTACAATTTGCAAAAATAACACATTACACACCAATTTTAATATCAAACACCAGTAAATTAGTGTTAAACATTAACAAAATAGTCTTAATGATTAAAAAATTAGTTTCTCACACTATTTTATTAATAACACTTTTCTATAAAACAACAATATGTTTCGCTGTTTCAATAAAAGTAAGAAACTAATAAATTGCAAACATTACCAAAGCGAAAGCAAAGGTCAGAATAGTGATTGTTATTGCCGGTTTATAGAATGCACGTGAGGAAATCTTGACACCCTCTTTTTCTGCCTGCTCAATAACTATAAGATTCGCCATTGCACCAACAATGGTTAAATTTCCTGCCAATGTTGAAGAGGCAGCCAACGCCAACCACAGCAATTGACTATTTGCCAAAGTCATTATAGGCAACACCAAAATAGTGTATGGCACATTGGACAAAACTTGCGACAATACCAATGACAAAGCGAATATAATCGCAACGCCAAGCATATTGTCTTTCAGCGATAGTTCAAATACAGATGCCAACACACCGCTCTGTTTGACGGCAGCAACAATGATAAACAAAGATGCGAAAAACAAAAGCAAAGACCAATCAACCCCTTCAAAAACATCTTTCGCCTTTTGCTTGGATACCATAAGCACAAGAGCCGAACCAACAAGGGCAATCAAGGGTATTGACAAATTCAAAATCTTTCCTATAAAGAATCCGACAACGACAAGCAAGAAAATCACAAGTGTCGGCAAAGCGGATTTTATATCATATTCAGCCGTTTTTTCTTCCCTGGCAGCAGTTGTTTTTATTATACTTTTTGCTCCGTTGAGGGATAAAAATTCTTTGTTCGTATGTTTTATGACAAAGATTATAATAATCATTGAAACAACTGCTATTGGCAACATATAAAACATAAACTTCGCATAAGAAATTCCCGACGTTATACCGATTATCATATTCTGCGGATTGCCGGTTATTGCCATAAGGCTGCCCGCATTTGAAGAAAATATCTCGCCAAGTAAAAAAGGAATAGGGTTTAATGAAAATTTTTTACAGATATTTATTATCACCGGAGTGAAAAGTAAAACCACCGCATCATTTACCAAGAATGCGGAAGCAATTCCCGTAACAAAAACAATAAGAGTTAAAAGTTTTGAAGTGTTTTGTGCAGACGATATTGCTTTGTTGGATATAAATTCAAATACACCTTGCAATTTCAAAGCGGATATTATTATCATCATACCCAACAGTAAAGCAATTGTATTGAAATCAATACTTTTTATTGCATCTTCAAAACTTATCGACCCGAAAACAATCATCAACACACAACCTATATATGCCGATGTTTTTCGGTCTATATTCATTTTTGGCAATCCGTTGAAGATTATGCCAAGATACGCCAAGACAAATATGACAAGTGTTATGATTTGCGTTAGTGCCATAAAGATTGCAAGAGAATTACTTCTTGTTGTAGCGATTCATGGTTATATCCATTCCTTGCATAACAAAAGATTTTATTATATCGTAAATCTTGGCGATTTGTGGCTGCAACAATTTCTCTTCTTCGTCAGAAAATTTACCAAGTACGAAATCGATTTGTCCGCCTTTATGAAAATCGCTACCGATACCACAGCGCATACGGTTGAATGTGGAAGTGTTTATAAGTTCTATGATATTCTTCAAACCATTATGACCTCCGTCCGAACCTTGTAGTCTCAACCTTAAAGTACCAAGTGGCAATGCAAGGTCATCGACAATTATCAACATATTTTCAAGCGATATGTTTTCCTTATCCAACCAATAACGAACAGCCTTTCCACTAAGATTCATATACGTTGTAGGTTTGATTATTATCAATTGGCGTCCCATAAGTTTGGCTTCACATTTGAAAGCATATCTATCAGAGATGAATTTATAATTTTGATTGTTCTTTTCATTAATCTGCTTTACCAATTCATCGACAACCATATAACCGATATTGTGTCGTGTATTATCGTACTCCTTATCGGGATTTCCCAAACCGACAATAAGATATTTATTCATATCAATTACTTTTTCTTTGTTGAATATTCTTAAAAAATTTAACATCTCAGCGAACAATTCTCACAAGCGTCAAAACATTTTTCCAATGTTAAACATCATTGCAGTGATATTTAACACTAATTTACTCGTTTCACTAATTAATTTTATGAAAACACTCCTAAATAAATAACAGGCTGTAATTGTTGCAGCCTGTTATCTTGATGTAAAAGAATGTTGAAATATTGATTATTTCTTTCTTTTCTATTATTCAGCAGCAGGAGTTTCTGCTTCTGACTCTGCACCTGCGTTACGAGCAGAATTACGAGTAGAATTAACCGTTACCACAACCGAAGATTTAACTTCCATAACCTCAACATCAGGAATATTGATTTCATTAACCTTGATGCCTTGTGCTATGTTCAATTTGCTAATATCCAAAACAACTTCTTGTGGTATTGCGTTAGGAACTCCGCAAAGACGGATTTTTCTAATCTTGATTTGTAATTTACCACCTTGCAATACGCCGGGAGCAGTACCTGTTGTTTTTACAGGAACAGCGATTGTGATAGGTTTATCATCGAAAATTCTCAAAAAGTCTGCGTGTAAAACCTCATCAGATACCGGGTGATATTGAATATCCTGCAAAATAGCCATTGTTTTATTACCGTCGATATTCAATTCAACGTAATGAGTTTCCGGTGTGAATAACAATGCTTTGAAATCCTTTGAAGGAACTGCGAATATTTGTTGTTCTTCTTTTCCGCCATAAAGGACACATGGAACCATGTTTTCTCTTCTCAAAGCCTTAGCATCTTTTTTCCCTACGTTCTTTCTTGAAGAACCGCTCATTGATACTGTTTTCATTTTGAAATGTTTTTTTAATTATTAATGTATTATAAAAAGTTTTGCAAAATTACGTCTTTTTTCTGAACTGACAAAATCCTTAGAACTTAGTCTGTACGCCCACTTGTGCAACTGCCTTTTCATAAAGGTTGGCAATGCTCTCCGAATTTTGAACTCTGCGTATTGCTTCTGCACATATAGGAGCAATGGACAAGACCTTAATTTTCTTGCTTTCTCTTTTCAAAGGAATAGTGTCTGTTACTATTAATTCTTCTATTGAAGAATTTTCTATCTTTTCTATTGCCTCTCCCGACAAAACAGGGTGTGTAATCATTGCCTTTACACTGTTTGCACCGCTTTCTTTGATTAATTTAGCGGCATTGCAAAGCGTTCCACCCGTGTCAATAATATCATCAACCAAAATAACATCTTTGCCCTTGACATCACCTATCAACTGCATAGATCCTATTTCGTTTGGACGAGAACGTTGTTTGTGGCACATCACAAAGCCTGTACCCAAAATCTTTGAATAAGTTGAAGCACGTTTTGTTCCACCTGCATCAGGAGATGCTATAAGAACGTTTTCCACATTACTATACAATCCTCTTAAATAAGGAATAAATACGCTGGAAGCCAACAAGTGATCCACAGGAATATTGAAAAATCCTTGTATTTGGTCTGCGTGCAAATCTATTGTAATAACACGATTAACACCTGCTGCTTGCAACAAATCAGCCATAAGTTTCGCTGCTATTGGAACTCTTGGCTTATCTTTTCTATCTTGACGTGCAAATCCGAAATAAGGTATGACAGCAACAATTCTACGTGCAGAAGCACGTTTTGCAGCATCAACCATCATCAATAACTCCATTATATTATCGGTTGGAGCGAAAGTGGATTGAATGATAAAAACGTTTGCACCTCTTACTGTTTGTTCCAAAGAAGGTTGAAATTCTCCGTCCGCATACTGCAAACAAATAGATTCTCCGAGAGGCTTTCCATAACTTGCCGCAATCTTCTCTGCTAAATATCTACTTGCGCGACAAGAAAATATTACTGAGTTATCTTTCTCTAATTCTGACATTTTTTAATACATTTTGTGTGTTATTCCCAAAACTTTCAAGTTGCAAAATTACATTTTTTTTACCAATTCAGAAAATTTTTTCAAAAAAATGCTTGCATATTAAAAAAAAGTCGTAATTTTGCATTCGGAAATCAGATGAACAAATGAGCTTCTGTGGTGGAATTGGTAGACACGCTAGACTCAAAATCTGGTGCGAGCAATCGCTTAAGGGTTCAAGTCCCTTCAGAAGTACTTGGAGAGGTAAGTTAAACTTACCTCTTTTCTTTTTGTTACCTTCGTAAGGTGTCTTTCCACTTTAAGAATTAGAGAAAAAGGCTCAATAAACCAAGTAAAAATATTTCCATTTTTCAACGAAAAAATCTTTAATCTCTGTAATCCGAAAACAAATTTCATCTATCAAAATCGCCATTCACGTGTTTGCCATTCGCTTTGTTTTAATCACAAAACGCAAAAAAACAAAAAAATTTTGCCAATTATTTGAATTAATATTTATATCTTTGCAGTTCCTAATAACAAATGTTATAGTATTTTCAATTCGGTAATAATGTTTTATACATTTACAAAAAATTTACTAAAATGAAAAAGATTTTAATAACACTATTGCTTTGTTTTATCGGTATAGGCGTGTCTTTGGCTGATGTCGCCAACCCCAAACCAACAAATGTAAAACAATCCGATGGAACGACATTAACCATTACCACTCACGGTGATGAAAGAATTCATTGGTACAGAACTATCGATGAATATACCGTTATGATTAATGATGACAACGATTTTGTCTATGCCATTAGTGATGGCGTAGGCGGAATGAAATGTTCAAACATCATTGCGCACAATCCAAACGAGCGTTCGGCTGCGGAAGAAAATTTTCTTTTAAGTTTGAAAAAGCGTATGTTTTATTCCACTGACCAAGTCAGCATTATGACCCAGTACGACAAAGCTCTTAATAATTTTAATAAAAACAGCGTCAAACTTAAAGCCAACAGCGACGGCGTTGAAGAGTTTAAACTTATCGTAATCCTTATGTCTTTCAAAGATGTGGCATTCTCCACTCCTAAGGAAGATATAGACGCTTTGTTTAACCAAGTAGGTTATTCTGCTAACGGCCACCCGGGTTCTGTCCATGACTATTTCCACGCCTCTTCAAATGGCAAACTAAATGTTATCTCCACCGTTATCGGCCCTTACGTAGCTGACAGCAACCTTGCCTATTATGGAGGTTCTCACACTTCCGGTTCTTATTATTATGGTGCAAGAGCACTACTTAGAGAAGGACTTTTACAAGCCAACGATGATATTGATTTTTCACAATATACAAATGGAGAAGGTAACGAGGTCTCTTGTATTTATATGATTTATGCAGGCTACCCTCAATCCGCCAACCCTAATCACCCCGAATTAATTTGGCCTCACCAAGGCTATATGTACCCTTCCATGACTCTTGACGGGGTAACTATACAAAAATATAGTTGTTCTTCCGAATATCCGGGAACATACAACAATCCGTCTCCACTTGTTATAGGTACTATATGCCACGAGTTTTCTCATGCTTTGGGACAGCCTGACTATTATGATACCGACTACGAACTTAACGGTCAAGCCTTTCACCCTGGTGAATGGGATATTATGGCAAGTGGCAATTACAACGGCAATGGTATGTATCCTCCTTTGTGGCATGCAATGGAAAGAAATGTCAGAGGCTACGTTGATATTGAGGAGGCAAACGTTGATAACGATTACACTCTTGAAGATTTAGGCGTATCGGGAAAAGCATTGCGATTGTCTTATGATAATTCTTTGGATTGGAATCTTTCAAAAGAGTATTTCATATTGGAAAATCGTCGTACAACAGGTTTCGACTACTACTTACCCGGCAACGGTATGTTAATTTTCAAAGTGGATAGGAATCCGGAAGGTTGGTCTTCCAATTGTGCCAACTGTAATACATCTCGCTTAGGCTTTCAATTGGTAACGGCAGACAATTCTCATTCGGAATATTATTATTCCGCAGCACAGGCTTTCCCGGGAACAACCAACAAACGTTCTTTTACAGACAACACCACTCCGTCTTCCAAATCTTTTGATAATTACAATCTAAACAAACCTTTGTATCGCATAACCGAAAACACTACTACGGGCAACATTACTTTCCACGTAGGCGATACAACTAATTTCGTTGATATTTACAACACCAATATTGCATACAAAAGCGACACAATAACTGCTACTGCAAGCATTAAAGCGAACAATCTCTCTATTGTTGAAAAAGGCGTATTGTACGATTTGAACAATATTCCGGATAGCAACTCCACCAAAATAATAGACAACGTATCTTCCACAGCCACAATAAGTGTAAATTTGATAGGCTTATCGGCAAACGAAACATATTTCATTCGTCCTTATGTAAAAACAGCCACAAATATTTCTTACGGAGAAAGTATAAGAATAAAAGTCCCTTGTCCATCTGTAAGTGTCTTTCCTTTTATCGAGGACTTTTCAAACGGCATCAGTGATTGTTGGAGCGAAGAGAACAAAATATATAAAAACACTAACTGGGACACAAATTCCGATGGTGCGGCACACATCTCTACTGACTACGTTATGGTAAATAATTATGGTGCTGTCAAGCCGGAGATAACTTTGATTACTCCTGCTTTGAATACCGAAGTATTGGACGAGCCTATCCTTGTATTTGACCATTATCAAAAACCTATCAATAGCGTTAGCGACAACCTTATAGTTTATTACAAAACATCTTTGGAAAGTTCTTGGCAATTGCTGAAAGATTTTAACTCTGCAAATATTTCAACATGGGCGACCGACACAATAACATTACCTGTAAAAAGCAATACATTATATATAGGTTTCAAAGCCTCATTGCGTGGTAAAGATGGTATATATTTAGATAATGTTACTATAACTGACAAGAAAGTAAATTCTTGGCCTGTTGTAACCTTTGAAGGAGTTGAGAATATAACAGATGTAAGCGCAACATTCAAGGCAAATGTTTTTCAAAGCGGATACACTGATTTGATAAATAAAGGCTTTGTTTTGAGTACCGATAACAGCGAACCTACGATTAACGATATTGTTGTTTCAACTAACAATTCTTCTATTGGAGAATTTGAACTAACTACAAACGACTTGGAGAGTTCATCATTATATTACGTTCGTGCTTTTGCACAAAACCAAGGTATGATTTCATATTCCGATGTTATGACTTTTGCAACAAGATGTCCAAAGGTTAGCAATTTCCCTTATTCTGCCGATATGACTTCGACAGACACTTTATGTTTTGAACTTGTTGGCGACAAACTTATTCTCCCTATCTTCGATTTCTCCAATCAAGACAGCCTTTCTGTTATTTACAAAGCAACAAAGAATACCACCAATGCCGACAACTATAATATATCCTTATATTACCGCAATGGTGTTGAGGGCGATTGGGAACTTATCTCCACTAATCCTGCACAAGACAATGAAACAATAACTATCGCCATTCCTACTCTAAATCACCAAAACGACAACTCTTATCTTGCTTTCGAGGGCTTAAAAATTTCCAGCGGCGAATACAATCTTAGCGACTTCATAATAAAAGCCGTATTGCAAGTACCTATCGTTGAAACCGACACTGCTTATCTTTCGGATTACAACAAAATATTTGCGCAGGGTAATGTTGTAAGCCAAAGCATGAGCGAAGTAACCGAACGAGGTTTTGTATATTCCAAAACTAATAATGAACCAACCACCGGTGATAGCAAAGTTTTAGCGGGTTCGGGCGAAGGTGTCTTCAATGCAACTATAAACAATTTGGATACTTTGACAACATACTATGTCCGCAGTTTTGCAACCAATAGTTACGGCACAACATACGGCGAAACATTCAAAATAACTACGCCATTCATTCCTATCTACAACAACACTATTTCTTCCGACCAACACTTATGTGCAGGCAGCGTGGCTTCCAACCTTATAGGCACAACGCCAACAGGTGGTAACGGCTCTTATACATACTTATGGATAACTTCAAATGATAGTATCAATTGGACACCATGTGATGAGGGCAGCACAAATGATAATGATTGGTACGCTCCACAACAAAAATTCGTTACCACATATTATAGACGTGTCGTTTATTCTTATGTTTCTATCGACACATCTAACACCGTTACAATTAAAGTTGATGCTGCTTCAAAGGGCGGTAATGTTTTCGCTCTTCAAGATAATGTAAGGCAAAACGAAGAAGCAAGATTTCAACTTCGTGCTTATGTCGGAGACATTATGTATTGGGAACGTCTTCGTCCGGGTTATGATTGGCAAGAAATAGAAAACTCTGCCGATATGATATATTTAAGCGATTATCCCGAAGATATGGGCGAATATTCTTACCGTGCCATCGTTCAGAGCGGAACTTGTAATGCTGTTATTTCGGGAGAAGGAATGGTAAATGTCTTACAAGGCGTGGGTCTTGAAGATATTGATAACGAAATAACGTTGAGTTTAACTCCAAATCCTGCAAAGGACATCGTTTATCTGACAACAAATTTTGAGACAGACAAAGTAAATATAACTGTAACGGATTCAAAAGGCGTAAAAGTTATATACCAAAACATTCCTTTACATAAAGGCAAAAATGCTTTGTCCGTTGATACCCTTAATGAAGGTACATATATCATAACCATACAAAACGAAAACATTCACATAAACACGAAACTCGTAATTTCAAAATAAATGAACACAAACCATTTGGAACAACATATCTTAAACGCATTGGAAGAGGATATTCGTCAAGGAGATTTCTCTTCCATTGCCTGCATCGACGAAAATGCACAACGAAAAGTCAAACTTATTGCAAAGGACAGCGGCATATTATGCGGTGTAGATGTTTTTTGCAAAGTCTTTGAACTTATGGACAGCAAGAAAGACATTCTAATACAAAGATTTCTTAACGACGGCACAAATGTCAAAAAAGGCGACATTATACTTAAAATATCCGGCAACGCCCGTAATATCTTGGGAGCGGAACGCACAGCCCTTAACTACATACAATTGATGAGCGGCATTGCAACAACCACGAACACCTACGTTAAAGAATTGGAGGGAATGCATACTCGCCTTTTGGACACGCGTAAGACTACTCCCGGTCTTAGAATGTTGCAGAAATATGCTGTTAAAACGGGAGGCGGCGTTAATCACCGTATAGGTCTTTTTGATATGATTATGCTAAAAGACAATCATATTGATTTTGCAGGTGGCATCAAACAAGCCATAACCAAGACCAACGAATATTTGAAAGCCAACAACCTTAACCTTAAAATCGAAATAGAGGTTCGCAACTTCGATGAACTCGACCAAGTGCTTCAATGTGGCAATGTGGATAGAATAATGTTAGACAATTTCACGCCCGAAGATTTGAGCAAAGCCGTAAAAATCATTGACGGCAGGTACGAAACCGAAGCAAGCGGCGGAATAAACTTCACAACACTTAAAACATACGCACAAAGTAATGTGGATTTCATTTCCGTAGGGGCTTTGACACACCATATATCGGCTATGGATATTTCGCTTGTCAGTGATTAAAAAAACAGTGTCCCACACTGTGAAATTAGTGTGGGACACTATTTCGCTAATGTTTAACACTAATTTATTAATATTTAACACTGATTTTGTGAAAACCCCTTTTGTTTTTTGCTTTACTACAAACAAGTTTTTTTAACAATATACATTTAATGGGACTTAACTCCTACATCAAAGAAAAGAAGAGTTTTTTTAAAGATAATAAGTTTCTTTATTGGCGGCCTGTAAGACAATGTCTGCATATTTCAAGACTGTTGGTTTTACCAGGCTTTCAAGGAGTGCCGCTGTTCGATGTGCTGTTGTTTTTTGCCAAAGGATTAAAAGCCGGCGTTATCAACCAAAGGGCGGCTGCCATGTCGTTTCATATTTTTTTATCTTTGTTTCCCCTATTGTTAGCAGGTTTCACGCTTTTGCCTTTCTTACATTTAGAACATTATATACCATTGATTTTGGAAACGTTGAATCAGTTTTTTCCTGACAGCACAAAGGATTTTATTCAAATGACGGTAACCGATTTGCTTAGCACAAAACACAAAGGATTGATGTCCATAGGTTTTATTTCTGCTATTTGGGTTGCTTCTTCCGGTTTTAACTCACTACTTCTTACCTTCAACCAATCCGCACACTCCAACGAAAAAATCAAGTTCGTAAAACGCCGAACCATTGCCATTATTATGGTGTTAGGTATGTTCACTGCCGTGATAATAAGTTTCTCACTTATATTCTTTTCCCGAAATCTTATATCCTTTTTCATAAATTCGGACATAATCAGCACAAATACGCAACTGTATATATTCAAGGCTGTAAAATGGTCGATAATCGTTTTTTTGATTTATCTCGGCATGGCTACGATTTATTACACCACGCCTGCAAATCGTGAGGGTTATAAATTCTTTTCGGCAGGTGCTACAATGGCAACCATTATGTTTATATTGATGTCGAACGGCTTTAATTTCTATATATTGCATTTTTCAAGATACAACGCCATGTACGGCTCGATAGGTGCCATAATCATATTTCTTTTATGGATATACTTAAATTCGTTCGTATTGATTTTAGGTTTTGAACTCAACGCCTCGATAGCCGAAGCATATCTTGAAGGGCACAGCATAAAAAAGACATCTTCTTCACGAAAAATAAAAATTTCCCGTACATCAGTCAATATGCTTAACACAAAAAGATTAAAGATTATGTTCAATCGTAGTAAATTGAAAAAAGTATTTGGAAAGAAAAAATAAAAAGATAAAAGCAATTTATTGTGAAATGAAATATTTTTTTGCATTTTCATTGCCAAATAAAAAAATTATTGTTATTTTGCAAACTAAAATAAGTGCTGCTATCATTAATTAACAGATAGGATGCACTATAAAATAGGACGGTAGGGAATGGAGACATTCCCTCTTTTTGTTGATTGTATTTAGAGCCTTATAACTAACCATAACTTACTATGACTAACTAACCATAAAGCCTTGATTTTCAATACTATTTGATTTTTAACACTTTCTGAGTGCTTTTTGGCAGTTCCCGATTTTCCACATATTTTTGCAACGTATTTCTACCGTGGAGAATTTGCGGAGCTTTTATTTTGTCATATCGTGAACGTAGTTGACAAGGGTTTACGAGTGGTTACAAAGGAATACAGATTTGAAGCTGATAGGCAAAAAGCGTTATATCGTGCACAGGGTTGACAAAGGTTGTCAATGGTTCACTTCCGTTTACTCCATCGGTGGAATACTCAAAGTATGTAGAACATAGCAATATCAAAGAGTATGAGACCGACAAGAAAATGTGAATTTTGTGGCAAGACATTCGTGCCAAGAAGCGGTATGCAGAAATACTGTTCCGAGGAATGCCAGGCAGAGGCAAAACGTCTTAGGAAGAAAAGACAGCAGGACTTGATTAACGGTATTGAGCCAATCATGGATCTGCAACATCAGGAG
>OMYR01000054.1 GCA_900315335.1 uncultured Bacteroidales bacterium | reverse complement strand
GAAAGAAGCCGAAGCAGTGAAACTCTTTGCGAATACTTATCTTGCTTTGCGCGTCAGTTATTTCAATGAATTGGACACTTATGCAGAGGTTAAGGGATTGGATGCGGCGGCAATCATCGAAGGCATCGGTCTTGACCCGCGCATCGGAACTCATTACAACAATCCGTCATTCGGTTATGGAGGATACTGTCTTCCGAAGGATACGAAGCAGCTGCTTGCCAACTACGCCGACGTGCCGCAGAATATGATGAGCGCAATCGTCGAGAGCAACCGCACCCGCAAGGATTTCATTGCCGACCAGGTTCTCAAAATGGCGGGCTACTATGATTATTATAACGCAAATACATATGGTTCGGCCCCGGAGAGTGAATGCGTCATCGGCGTCTACCGCCTGACAATGAAAAGCAACAGCGACAACTTCCGCCAGTCCAGCATCCAGGGCGTGATGAAACGCATCAAGGCCAAGGGAGCCACCGTCATCATCTATGAGCCCACGCTGGAGGACGGAACCACCTTCTTCGGCAGCCTCGTGGTCAACGACCTTGCAGAGTTCAAAAGCCGGTCGCAAGCAATTATTGCCAACCGTTACGACACCTGCCTTGACGACGTCGCCGAGAAAGTCTATACACGCGACATTTTCAGAAGAGATTAAAAAAACACGGGTTAATATGATTACATTGTGGTATTTGTGGAATAAGGCTTTGAAAAAGATGAGAGGTGCTGCTATTATAAATAGTAAAATTGCCTCCTCGTCAAAAGTTGAGTCTGGTTCTTTGATTGTGAATGTAAAAATGGATAAGCATTCATTTTGCGGATATGATTGTGAAATTATCAATTGTGAGATAGGAAAATATTGTAGTATTGCGAATTGTGTTTTTATTGGAGGTGCTGAGCATCCTCTGTCTTGGGCAGGAACATCACCGGTCTTTTACAAGGGAAGAGATAGCGTAAAATTAAAGTTGAGCGAACACGAGAGACCCGCGAGCAAAATTACTTATATAGGAAATGATGTTTGGATAGGTTATCGCGCAAGTATTAAGGCTGGGGTTAATATTGGGAATGGTGCTGTAATCGGTATGGGAGCTGTAGTTTCCAAAGATGTACCTCCTTATGCTATTGTTGTAGGTAATCCTGCAAAAATTATAAAGTACAGATTTGACGAAGACATAATAAAAATACTCAACAAAAGTATGTGGTGGAATCAAGACGAAGAAGTACTAAGGCGTGCTGCGGAATATGCCAAAGAGCCTCGTTCATTTGTTGAAGCCATAAATGGTAATTCATAATTACTAATGTAGTACGGGAATACTTATTAGAATCCAAGATATATGTCAAACATATTAGTAATTACACAAGAGTATCCTGCAGACGATATTGCCAAAGAATTTACTCCAGTTGTTCATCTGTTCGCCAAAGAATGGGTGAAATTAGGTCATAGTGTTAGAGTGGTTAATTGCCCATCTAATTTTCCAGATATTTATTATCAAGTTTGTAAGCCTTTTAGGAGGAAAATAGAATCTTTATTAGGCATTAATATTAGGATGTATTCAATTGAAAGACGAGAATATGTTTTAGACAATGTTCCAGTCTTGAGATTGCCACTGACAAAGTTAAAACCTCACGGAAGATTCGCAGCAAAACGAATAAAGTATGCTGTTGAATCAACAGTTACCTTTTGTGAAAAGGATAGTTTTGTTCCGGATGTTATTGTTGGACATTGGGTAAATCCAGCTTTGGAAATAATGCAAATCTTGAAGCGAAAATACAATGTTCCGATTACATTGGTTATGCACGATGATGGTTGTGATTTTGATAGCATTTACAAGAATTGCTATCAGAGTATGATAGATGACATTGATATGATAGGATACAGGTCAAAAGCTATCAAAGAAAGATTTGAAAAGAAGTTCGGAAAGAAAGATAAGTGGTTTTATTGTTATTCAGGCGTTCCCGATGAATATTTGAAAGGTGTGGATACAATGCCTAAAAAAGATTTTTCGGCAATCAAGAATTTCATATATGTGGGATTGTTGATTAAACGCAAGCATCCTAATGAATTGTTGGAAGCGTTGATAAAGTCGGAAATAAATGATTTTAGTCTGAAATTTATCGGAGAGGGCGATGAGGCTAAATCTATACAAAATACGTTAACAGATAATTCTTTAGTAGATGCCAAAGTGGAATTATTGGGCAGGGTATCAAGAGACAAAGTACAGACATATCTCAGAGCGTCAGAAGTTTTTATAATGGTATCAAAAAAAGAAGCCTTTGGCTTAGTGTATATAGAGGCTATGGCCGCGGGTTGTATCACAATAGCATCCAAAAGAGAAGGTGTTGATGGGGTAATTATTGATGGAGTCAATGGCTTTTTGTGTGAGGCGGGAAATGTTGAAGAACTGACGTTGATAATAAATAAAATCAACCAAATGCCGAAAGAAGAATTGGAAAAGATTTCCTTAAATGCCATTGCAACTGCTAAGCGTATGACGGATAGTAATGTTGCAAAAGATTATATTGATAATATTTCAAATTTAGCTAAGAAATGAAAAAAGAACAAACAAAACAAAAAGATTTGAAGGTTTGTAGCCATTGTGTTATGGATACGACAGATACGAATTTAATTTTTGATGAAAACGGAGTATGTAATTGCTGTAATGAATACAAACAACGTATTGAGAAATGGTGGAATTACGGCAAGGGAAAAGAGGATGAATTGAAAAAAATAATAGATGAAGTAAAAAAGAAAGGCGAGGGTAAGGATTATGACTGTATCTTGGGTTTGAGTGGAGGTTTGGATAGTTGCTATATGCTTCATGTTGCAGTAAAAGAATGTGGTCTTAGACCTTTTATATTTCACGTTGATGCAGGTTGGGATTTGCCTGTTGCAGTGCATAACATCAAAAAGATATGCAGTAAGTTGGATCTTCATTTGCATGAGGAGAAGTTAGATTGGGAAGAGTTGCGACAAATGCAGATTGCATTTTTCAAAACAGGTCATGCAGGATTGGATGCCCCACAAGACCATGCATTTATTGCGCAGGTTGATAAGTTCGCAGAGAAACTTGGCGTAAAGTATATTTTGAACGGATACAACATATCAACGGAAGTTGTCGCTAATCCCTCATCTTGGGGTGAAGGTGCAGGTCCAACTGCGGACAAGACATATATAAAAGATGTTCTAAAAAAGCACGGAGGCGTTAAAACCAAACATTATACATATACGACAGGTTTCAAACACAAGTTTTGGTTGCCATACGTGAAAGGGGTCAAAACGTTACAACTATTGAATTATTTCCCGATAACGAAAAAAGGAATGATAGAAACATTGGAAAAAGAGTATGGCTACGAAGCATACAAACAAAAACATTTTGAAGATTTGTTGACCAAGTTTCTTGAAGGCTATTGGTTGCCAACTCGTTTCGGATATGATATAAGGAAAGCACAACTGTCAAGTCTTGTGATTACAGGACAAATGACACGCCAAGAAGCCCTTGAAATATTATCAAAACCGCCTTTAACAGAAGAAGAATCAAAGGAATTATTTACGATAGTTGCAAAGAAACTTCAAATCAGCGAGAAGGAGTTAATGGAATATCACGATATGCCGAAAGTATATCGTAAGTACAGAAATAATAGTTGGGCATTTAAGATAGGCATCAAATTATACACGTTCTTAGGATTAGATAGAAGAATAAGGAGATAAGTTATCATAACAAAGTGGAATAAATGTTTTTGATTGCGTATAGCGGATAGAGAAAAATATCTTTATAAAGGCCAAAATTCTCCAAGGAAGTGCGGATGCCATGAGAAATGTCTTTGAGTTGCATAAAGATACGCATACTTTGCATAGAGCCTTTGGTACCCGATTTGACTTCAATAGGGAATATATCGCTACCGATTTGAACTACATAATCAACTTCGGCATTGCTTCCGGCTTTTTCGCGATGCCAACAATATAAAGCCTGAGGGCTGTAACAAGAAGATGCTTTGATAAGTTCATTGCCGATGAATGTTTCTGCAATAGCACCACGATTAACAACCTTAAAGTCATTTGAAGAAAACAAGTCAGAAAGGTCAAGATTCAACAAGCGTTGGAGGAGTCCGGTATCAAATAAGAGCATACGGCGGTACTTCTCGTTGATTTCCGCTCCCAAAGGTATGCCGTTGGCAGCGGTGTGAGTGACGGGATAAACCAAGCCAGCCATAATGAGAGTGTCAAGAGCATCTTTTATTTGTTTTGTATTGGATTCGGAATCGACTCTGTTATAAACGAATTTTCCCAATCCTTGCTCGGCAACAGAACGAAAGGCGGCATCGATGCGGGAAGAAGGAATGCGTTTGCGATATTTGACAAAATCATCACGGAAAGAAATAATGAGGTCGCTAAGTATATGTTGGCATTCCAATAGGTTGCCGTCAGTGCAATAGCGAGCTACAACATCTGGCATGCCTCCAATGATTAGGAAAGTGCGTAGGAGTTGCAAGGCTTGGTTATGAATAGGTAAAGCCAGTGGATTGTAAGGAGACGAAGAGTTTATCATAGAAGCAAGAGGCTCATTTCCGCTTGCAATTAGAAATTCCTCAAAAGAGAAAGGGTACATAAAGATACTGCGTATGCGTCCCACTCCAAAGGAAGGTAGTCTTTCTAAAGCAAATTCAAGCAACGAGCCTGCTGCGATAAGATGAATTTCGGGGTATCGCTCATAAAAATAACGAAGACGGTTTATGGCATTTGGACAAGCCTGTATTTCGTCAAAAAAAAGAAGAGTTTCTCCCGCAATAATGGGAACACGAATAAGAGTGGAAAGAATTTGACAGATTTGTTGAGGAGAATAACTGCCGTCAAACAAGTAATGAACATCGGTTCGCTCGTTGAAATCTATTTCTGCATAATATCGAAATTCCTGCTTGGCAAGATGACGTACTGCTGATGTTTTACCGACTTGTCTTGCTCCACGTAGCAATAAAGGTTTGCGGTCATTTTCTTTTGCCCATTGCGATAAAGTCGCATCGATTGTTCTTTTATAGTATGATTTCATAGCGCAAATAATTATGTTTGTGGGTGCAAAGATACGTAAAATAACTTTTTTGGCATCGGAAAACGATAGAAAAGTGAGTTTTTTGGCATCGGAAAAGTAGGTGTTTTGATATTTTTTGGCACCGAAAGGCTGTCGGGCGATGGTTTTTACCGCGTGATTCGGGCATTCTAAGGGCGGCAGGTGGGGTTTGCCGCAATGATTTAAACAAGGTAATTTCAAACAATACGATATGAGTTTATTTACGAATAAGACCCTCTTGATAACTGGAGGGACGGGATCGTTCGGGAATGCGGTTTTGAATCGTTTTCTCAGAACGGACATCGGAGAGATACGTATATTCTCTCGCGATGAGAAGAAACAGGACGATATGCGGCACGAGTATCAGGTGAAATATCCGGACGTGGCGCATAAGATAAAGTTTTTCATTGGCGATGTACGCTCGTTGGAGTCGTGTCGCGGGGCTATGACGGGAGTGGATTACATCTTCCACGCCGCAGCTTTGAAGCAGGTTCCCTCGTGTGAGTTCTTCCCGATGGAAGCGGTAAGGACCAACGTCATAGGAACGGATAATGTGCTTACGGCAGCAATCGAGGCAGGCGTTAAATGTGTTATCTGCCTTTCGACCGACAAGGCGGCGTATCCTATCAACGCTATGGGCATCACCAAGGCTGTTGAGGAGAAAATAGCGGTAGCCAAGAGCCGTTATTCGGGCAAGACAAAGATTTGCTGCACACGCTACGGCAATGTGATGTGTTCGCGAGGCAGTGTTATCCCGTTGTGGATTGAACAGATACGCAAAGGCAATCCTATCACTTTGACCGAGCCTAAGATGACGCGCTTTATTATGAGCCTTGAAGAGGCTGTAGATTTGGTTCTGTTTGCTTTTGAACACGGAGAGAATGGCGATATCCTGGTTCAGAAAGCCCCTGCCTGCACAATACAGACTCAGGCGGAAGCGGTGTGCGAGTTGTTCGGAGGAAAGAAAGAGGATATAAAGGTTATCGGCATACGCCACGGCGAGAAGATGTACGAGACGCTTCTGACGAAGGAGGAATGTGCAAAGGCGGTGGATATGGGGAACTTTTTCCGCGTACCTGCCGACAACAGGGATTTGAACTACGACAAGTTCTTTATCGACGGCGACGTGAAGCGCGTAACGATTGAGGAGTTCAACAGCGACAACAACACACGTCGTTTGAACTTGGAAGAGACAAAGGCGAAGATAGCAGCCTTGGAATATATCCAGAATGAGCTATCGGGAAAAGAGAATCTCGCAAGATAGATTATCAGGAATTTAATTAACAGGAATTATTTCTTGATTTCACGCAGACAAAACGCCGTTTCATTTTCGTGGAAAGCAATGATTGAAACGTGGAGCCTAAACAAAACAACACAGATTTTTTATGAAGATATTGGTAACGGGTGCAAAGGGATTCGTTGGTAAAAATCTCTGCGCCTCACTTAGGAACATACAAAGCGGAAAAGACAGAACACGTCCCGCACTTTCGATAGAGAAAGTGTTTGAATACGATGTGGATTCTTCCGCCGAGGAGTTGGATCGCTACTGCAAGGAATGTGATTTTGTGTTTAACCTTGCGGGTGTCAATCGTCCGAAAGAGCAATCGGAGTTTATGCAGGGCAACTTCGGATTTGCATCAACGCTTCTTGAAGCATTGAAAAAGTATAATAACACTTGCCCTGTAATGCTGTCGTCTTCCATTCAGGCAACATGCATCGGACGCTACGACAGCGATTACGGACGAAGCAAGAAAGCGGGCGAAGAACTGATGTTCGCTTATTCAAAACAGACGGGAGCAAAGGTCTTGGTTTATCGCTTTCCGAACCTGTTTGGCAAATGGTGTCGCCCAAACTATAACTCGGCTGTTGCGACTTTTTGCAACAACATCGCAAACGATCTGCCGATACAAGTGAATGACCCGAATGCAGAGTTGGAGCTATTATACATCGATGACCTTGTTGCAGAGATGCTTGATGCACTTGAAGGTAAAGAACATCGTTGCGAGTTTGAGGGGATAAAGGCTGTGCCGACTGCTGAGGGTAGATACTGCGTTGTTCCCACAACACACAAGGCAACACTCGGCGAGATAGTAGAATTGCTTGATAGTTTCAAGTCTCAGCCGCAAACACTCCTTATGCCCGAGATTGCAAACGGCAGTTTTGCGAAGAAACTTTACAGCACTTATTTGAGTTATCTGCCAAAGGAAAAGGTGGCATTTGAGTTGAAGATGAACTGCGACGACAGGGGAAGTTTCACCGAGCTAATCAAGACTGCAAAGTGCGGACAGTTCAGCGTCAATATATCAAAGCCGGGCATAACAAAAGGACAGCACTGGCACCACTCGAAATGGGAGTTCTTCATTGTGGTATCGGGTCGCGGACTTATACAAGAGAGGAAAATCGGAACGGACGAAGTCATCGAGTTCTATGTTTCGGGAGACAAGATTGAGGCGGTGCATATGCTACCGGGATACACCCACAACATCATCAACCTGTCTGAGACCGACAACCTTGTAACCCTTATGTGGGCAAACGAAACTTTCGACCCCGTGCACCCCGACACCTTTTTCGAAAAAGTATAAAAATAATAGCAATGCAGACAAATTACAACGACATAAAGTTCAAAGAAGACGGCAGATTAAAGCTGCTTATCATCGTAGGCACACGCCCGGAAATCATCCGTCTTGCGGCAGTTATCGACAAGTGCCGCAAATATTTCGATACCATTCTTGCTCATACGGGACAGAATTATGATTATAACCTGAACGGAGTTTTCTTCAAGGATTTGAAACTCGCCGACCCCGAAGTGTATTTGGACGCTGTGGGCGAAGACTTGGGTGAAACCTGCGGAAATATCATCGCACAGAGTTATAAACTTATGGTTACGACAAAGCCGGATGCGGTCTTGGTGCTTGGGGATACCAATTCCTGCCTTTCGGTTATCGGGGCAAAGAGACTGCATATTCCAATCTTCCATATGGAGGCAGGTAACCGCTGCAAGGACGAATGTCTTCCCGAGGAGACGAACCGCAGAATAGTGGATATTATATCGGATGTGAATATGGCATACTCGGAACACGCACGCCGCTATCTTGCCGACTGCGGACTGCCAAAGGAAAGAACTTATGTTACAGGTTCTCCAATGGCGGAGGTTTTGAGAAACAACCTTGCCGAGATTGAGGCAAGCGATATTCACAGTCGCCTCGGACTAACGAAAGGCAAATACATACTGCTTTCCGCTCACCGCGAAGAGAATATCGACACGGAAAAGAACTTTCTAAGCCTTTTCAACGCCATAAACCAAATGGCACGCAAGTACGATATGCCGATTCTTTACTCCTGTCACCCAAGAAGCCGCAAGCGTATAGAGACCAGTGGTTTTGAACTCGACAAACGCGTAATCCGGCACGAACCTTTGGGATTTCACGACTACAATTGTCTTCAAATGAATGCTTTTGCAGTAGTTTCTGATAGCGGAACGCTACCCGAGGAAAGCAGTTTCTTTACAAGTATCGGAAAACCTTTCCCTGCTGTTTGCATACGCACTTCTACCGAGCGTCCCGAGGCATTGGACAAGGCGTGCTTCATCCTTTCGGGAATAGACGAAAAAGGGTTGTTGCAGTCTGTCGATACGGCGGTAAGCCTTAACGCCGCAGGCAATTACGGTATCCCTGTTCCCGACTATATAGAAGAAAACGTCTCAACCAAAGTCGTCAAAATCATCCAGTCCTACACGGGAGTGGTAAACAAAATGGTCTGGAGGAAAGAATAAATGAACGTTCTGTTTCTGACAATGTCCCCATTGTTAGCCCGCATTGAGGAATCGGGTATCTATACCGACCTTATGCGCAAGTTCCGAGAGGAGGGGCACAATGTTTTTATCGTCTATCCATTGGAAAGACGATTGAACAAACTGACGGAGTGCAAAGAAGAGAATGGCATCATGCTGTTGGGAGTAAGAACACTGAACGTAGCAAAGACAAATATCATAGAAAAGGGCATCGGACAGGTTTTGTTGGAATATAACTTCCTTTCTGCCATAAGACGATATTTCAAGACAATAAAGTTTGATCTTATCTTGTATTCAACCCCTCCGATAACATTTACCAGATTGGTCGAAATATTAAAGAAATCCAATCAAGGGGCTGTGTGTTATCTGCTACTCAAAGATATATTTCCACAAAATGCAGTGGATTTGGGTTTGTTGTCCGACAGTGGTTTGAGAAAGTATATTTACAGATTTTTCAGATGCAAAGAGAAAAGGCTGTATCAACTGTCGGATTTCATCGGCTGTATGAGTCCTGCCAACGTGAAATATGTGTTGGAAAATAATCCGGAAGTAACGGCAGAGCGGGTTGAGATTGCGCCAAACTCATACGATGTTCCAAGTTCAAAAGGAATCGGTGCAGACGAGGTAGCCCAAATCCGAAAGAAGTATGCTTTGCCATTGGATAAGCCGATATTTATTTATGGAGGTAATATCGGAAGACCGCAAGGGGTGTCTTTTATCATTGAGTGTTTGAAAGCCGTAAAAGACAGGACGGATTGCCACTTTGTTGTCATTGGAGATGGAACGGAGTACGCTAAATTGGACGAGTTTATGAAAGAGTATTCCCCAAAGGCAGTTTCTCTATTCAAAAGAATACCTAAGACGGATTACGATACATTGACTTATGCGTGTGATGCAGGCTTGATTTTCCTTGATTATCGTTTCTCTATTCCCAATTACCCGAGTCGACTGCTTCCGTATTTGATTGCCCGCAAACCTGTCATCGCTGCAACTGATACGAATTGCGACACGGGAGCGATAGCCGAAGAAAACGGATATGGGTTTTACACTCCGAGCAATTCGGTGGAAAAATTCATAAAGACGATTGACAAGATGCTTGCCTCAGATATGAGGCAAATGGGCGAGAACGGTTACCGCTTCTTCTTGGAGAACTATACGACCGAACACACCTATCAATCCATTGTAAAGCATCTGTGAAGACGTAAGTCTATTTTTTTATTTGATAACATAAAAACCTATGTATCGACATTGTTTCAAGCGGGCGATTGACTTCACTTTGGCCTTGCTTGCACTTATCTGCCTTTCGTGGCTGTTGATTATCGTTGCTGTTTGGCTGCATTTTGCCAACAAGGGGGCGGGAGCGTTTTTCTTTCAGGAACGTCCCGGTAAGGATGCAAAGATTTTCAAGGTTATAAAGTTTAAGTCAATGACTGACGAAAGAGATAAGGACGGCAACTTACTGCCCGATGCAAAGCGTCTTACCAAAGTCGGAGCGTTTGTACGCAAAACCTCCATTGACGAACTGCCGCAACTAATCAACGTACTTAAAGGCGATATGGCACTTATCGGACCTCGCCCGTTAAGAACATTTTACCTTCCTTTATATAGTAAAGAGCAAGCCCGCAGACACGAAGTGCGTCCTGGCATTACAGGTTGGGCACAAGTCAATGGTAGAAACTCTATAAGCTGGACAGAAAGATTCAAATTAGATGTGTGGTACGTGGATAATATGTCCTTTCTACTGGATTTGAAGATATTATTCTTGACTATCAAGAAAGTAATATGCAGAGATGACATAAATAATGGCAACAAAGATGTTGCAACAATGTATCCCTTTGACGGGACAAACTAATCAAGAAATATGAAAAGTATAATAATTGGAGCGGGAACGTATGGCGAAGTATATTTGACCTATCTCCAAGAAGCAAATATTGAAGTTGTTGGTTTCTTAGACGACAACCCAAAATTTTACGGACGTAAAATTTGTGGAGTTCCTGTGTTGGGAGATATAAGTATTCTGAATATCTTGCGCACGAGGTATGGTATTGAAGCAGTATATTGTCCTATTGGCGATAATCAAGTTAGGGCGCAAATACTTCAACGAGCAAAAACTCTCGGATACGCAACGCCTAACTACATACATCCTAGTGTTATAGTTTCTCCTTATGTCTCTATCGGTGAAGGAGTGTATATTTTATTGGGTTCAACGATTATGCCCTATACAATCATAAAGAATTACACAATGATTAGTATGGGAGTACATATTGCTCATCATTCCGTAATAGAAGAAGGCTGTTTCTTCTCAACAGGGTGCAATTTTGGAGCTTCCATTACAGCACATAAGTTTAGTTATTGCGGAATAAGTTCCACTATTATGACAGGAATAAAAGAACTTGGTGAGAATTGCTTGATTGGTGCAGGTGCTGTTGTTATTCACGATGTAGAACCCAATTCAATAGTTGCAGGAGTTCCTGCAAAAGAAATCCGCAAGAAAACAACTAATTGCCTGTGTGATAAATCGTTGGGGGGGGGTAAATTATAGTTGCCCTCTTGTTATGTCGCACAACAAAAATCGAAATCGTTATGCGGCATAACATACTTATCACGAGCGCAGGCAAGCGGGTTGCTCTGACCAGGTATTTCAAGAATACTTTAAGCAAGTTTGTCCCTAATGGACAAGTATTCACAACGGATATGAATCCTACAATGGCACCCGCAGGATACGTAAGCGACAAATGTTTTCAAGTACCAAGGGTTACCGACAGTGATTACCCCAATTTACTTTTGGAAATTTGCAAGCGAGAAAATATAGGTATCGTTGTCCCAACGATAGACACGGAATTACTTCTACTTTCTGACCTCAAAAAAAAATTCTCAAAAGAGGGCATTTCGATAATGGTAAGCGACCGATATTTTGTATCCTTGTGCAGGGATAAACGCAATACAAGTTCGTTTTTTGAAGCCTGCGGAGTACGAGTCCCGAAACATATAGACAAATATAACCCTATATTTCCAATGTTTGCCAAACCTTATGACGGCTCATTGAGTACAAACCTGCATTATATAAAATGCAAAGAGGAATTAACTTGTGAAATCTTGGAAGACCCGAAGTTGTTGTTTATGGAATACATTGACAAAAGCATTTACAAAGAATATACAGTCGATATGTATTTTGGCAAGGACAACAAAGTAAAATGTATCGTTCCTCGCGAGCGAATAGAAATCCGAGCAGGAGAGATAAATAAAGGACTGACAAGCAAAAATGAATTATTGCCGTTTCTCAAAGAGCATTTGGGCTATATTGAGGGCTGCGTAGGTTGTATTTGCGTACAATTGTTTTTCCGAGAAGAGACAAAAGACATTGTCGGTATAGAAATAAACCCTCGATTTGGCGGAGGTTATCCGTTGAGTTATGCTTGTGGCGGCAATTTCCCCGAATTGATGATAAGGGAATATCTTTTTGATGAGCAAATTTCCTATTTCGACAATTGGAAAGAGAATTTGCTTATGTTACGTTTCGATGATGCTATATACGTTTAGCCAAAAAGATGAATATTATTTGTTTCGACTTGGACGACACGTTGTTTCCCGAGCTAGAGTATTTGAAATCGGCTTATTGGGAAATCGTATTGTTCGCTCTTAAACGTCGTGGCGAAATCAATTCTTCCTTTAATATCACGGCAAATGAAGGATATGAAACGATGTTGAATGCTTTTTACAATGGGAAAAACGCATTTGAGCAGTTGAACAAGGCTTTCGGATTGGATATACCATTGAAAACATACCTTGACATTTACAGAAATCATAAGCCAAAGCGACAACATAACGAAAAACTTACTTTCTTACTATCTTCTTTAAGTCAAGAAGACAATATTCTCGGAATTATTTCCGACGGCAGAAGCGTACAACAACGAAATAAGATAGCGGCTTTGGATATTGAACATTTCTTTGCGAAAGAAAATATTATCATTTCGGAAGAATTTGGCTCACAAAAGCCTGCCGAAAAGAATTATTCCAATTTTATGGAACGCTATCCCGATACGGAAAGATTTATTTACGTTGGGGACAATACGGAAAAGGATTTCATCGCCCCGAACAAACTCGGCTGGCTCACTGTCGGCTTGTTAGACAAGGGTGGGAATATACATAAACAACGCACCGATTTACCCATAGACTTTTTGCCGAAAGTGTGGATAAAAGAACTTCGGGAAATTTCATCTTTGATTTTTCCCGAAGCAGATACGAAAGTTTTGTAACAGGCAGCGGATCAGGCTGTAATGAAACGGCGTTTCAGCCGGGCGGATGGACGTTTCGCGCGAACGGATTGGGAAAAGAATTTCGTGAAACGGCGATTCAATTTGGCAGGTTCTTTATTAGGGAAACGCCATCTATCGATTGATTATTTAACAGGTAAAACAAACTAACATCTTATGAACAAACGGATATACTTGTGCCTTGCTCATATGGGCGGGCGGGAGCTTGATTTTGTCAAGGAGGCGTTCGATAGCAACTGGGTTGTGCCTTTGGGACCGAACGTCAATGGATTTGAGGCGGACTTGGAGGCTTTCGTGAACACGGAAGAGGGAGCGGATTCCGGGATTGGCGGCAAGAAGGTTGTCGCACTTTCGGCAGGGACGGCGGCTGTGCATTTGGCATTGCTTGCGTGCGGTGTCGGAGCCGGGGACGAGGTGATTGTGCAGAGTTTCACTTTCTGTGCTTCCGCAAATCCGATAACCTATCTCGGAGCGATACCTGTCTTTGTGGATTCGGAGGCGGACACGTGGAATATGTCACCCGCGCTGTTGGAGGAAGCAATCACGGACCGCATCGCAAAAACAGGCAAAAAGCCCAAGGCAATCATTCCCGTTTATCTTTACGGTATGCCGGCGAAGATCGAAGAGATTCTGTCGATTGCCGAAAAGTATGACATTCCTGTTATCGAGGACGCGGCGGAGGGCTTGGGCAGTCGCTACAAGGGAAAGGTCTGCGGCACGTTCGGAAAGTATGGCGTATTGTCGTTCAACGGCAACAAGATGATAACCACATCGGGCGGCGGCGCGCTGATTTGCCCCGACAATGAGAGCAAAGACAAGATTATGTTCTATGCCACACAAGCCCGCGAGTCTTATCCGTATTATCAGCACGAAGAAATCGGCTACAACTACCGGATGTCCAATATCTGCGCCGGTATCGGTCGCGGACAGATGCTTGTACTTGACGACCACATCGCCCATCACAAGGAAATCCGATCGGTTTATCGTCGAATGTTTGAAAACACCAAAGGTGTAACGCTTCACGAGAACCCTTCGGCTGATTTTGACAGCAATTTTTGGCTTTGCACCGTGCTTTTGGACGAAGACCTACGTGTCAAGGGGCAGGGGAACGCTTACCAATCGGCAACGCAAGGGGCTGTCGGCGGAGCTGCGGGGGTAACTCACGCGGCAAAGAGCCTGCACACCGAATCGGAGCCGAACGCCAATGTCGAGGCGATGCGTTTGGCGTTGGATAAAGCGGGCGTCGAGTCGCGACCATTGTGGAAGCCGATGCACCTGCAACCTGTCTATAAAAACGCTCCACGCTATACCGACGGCACATCGGAAAGCCTGTTCAAGAGGGGCTTGTGTCTTCCGGCAGGTCCATACGTCAGCGAAGCGGATGCGGAGTTTATCGCAAACGTTATCAAAGAAAATATCCTCGGATAGGTCGCTACATTATATATATATAAAGGTATAACACCTCAAATCGGCAGCAGAATCGCAAAACATAGGAGCAAAATCCGAAAAGTCGGTCAGGGAGGTTGCAAAAAGACTAGTCTTTTCAGGTCAAAAAGAGAGACTTTTGGGGGTAAAAAGACAGTCTTTTTGAGTAGTCCGCATTGATGTTTTCAAAATTACAAGCCGACTTTCTGAAATTGCCGTGCGAGTTGCTGAAATTGGCAGCCGAAAAAGCGGGATTTTCGAGCGACAGAAAAAAGACAACAAGGGGTTGAAAGAAAAAGAATGCAGATATGATAAAACGAATAGTTGATTGGTATTTTTCCAAGAGGGCATTGCCGTTCTGGGGCTTGTTCTTTTTGGATTGTCTGATTGTCCTGGGAGCGGATGTGCTTGTGTATGCGCTAAATAACGGCTTTGCGACAACGGCTCGGGAGTTTGCTCCGCTTGTGGGGACGTTCTGCGTGTATCTGTTGTTCTATATCATCGGCTTCCGCCTCTTCCACACCTATTCGGGCATCATCCGTTACTCCTCATTCGTCGATTTGCAGCGCGTCGGATTCGCAATGCTGACGGGCTTGGCGCTTACGGCATTTTTCAAGTATGGTTTTGGTTCTGATTCATGGCTCAAACAAATACGTATGAGGGACATAGGTCTTGCGGCACTGCTTGCTACGGCTTTGCTGTGGGCGGTGAGAGTGGCGGTCAAGTACCTTTACGATTCTGTATTCCAGCGAATAGGCGGTGAAAAAGTCTTCATCTACGGAGTCAAGCAGGGCGGCGTGGGATTGGCAAAGAGCATACGCAACCGCGAAAACTCGCCCTACGTGCTTTGCGGCTTCATCTCGGATGCGGCGGATATGCACGGGCGGCTTCTTATGGGCGTGAAGGTTTATCGCAATGACGGGACGCTTGCACAAACGATGATTGAAAAAGGTGCGAAAACGCTATTGGTTTCTCCGCTGAAAAATGAGGCGATACGCAACAACGCGCAAATGGTCGAGAACCTGATAAAGGCGGGAATAAAGATACTTCTCATTCCGCAGGAACAGGAATGGGACGGCAAGAGCGACTTGAATCATACCCAACTTCGTGAGATAGAGATTGAAGACCTTTTGCCGCGAGAGAAAATCGAGGTGGACTTGGAGGCGGTGCGCGAGCAACTTTCGGGCAAAATCATTCTGATTACGGGGGCTGCGGGAAGCATAGGCAGCGAGATTGTGCGGCAGGTGGCACAGTTCGCTCCCAAGAAGCTCATCCTCATCGACCAGGCAGAAACGCCCCTCCACGATTTGCGCCTTCTGATGCAGCGGCAATGGGCGGAGGTTGAGGCGAAGACCATTGTGAGTAACATCTGCGTGAAAGAGCGAATGGAGGAGATTTTCCGCATCCACACTCCCGACTATGTCTTTCACGCTGCGGCTTACAAGCACGTGCCGATGATGGAGGACAACCCCGGCGAGAGCGTGCGCAACAATATCTATGGCACGCAGGTGATTGCGGATCTTGCTGTCAGGTACTCGGTGGGCAAGTTCGTAATGGTCTCGACCGACAAGGCGGTGAACCCGACCAACGTAATGGGCTGCTCGAAGCGCATCTGCGAGATTTATGTCCAGAGCCTTGACAAGGCAATCAAGGACGGCAGGGTGAAGGGCGTAACCCAGTTCGTTACTACACGCTTTGGCAACGTCCTCGGCTCCAACGGCTCGGTCATCCCGCTGTTCAAGGAACAGATAAGGCGCGGCGGTCCCCTCACGGTTACCCACAAGGACATTGTGCGCTACTTTATGCTCATTCCCGAGGCGTGCAAGCTCGTCTTGGAGGCGGGAACGCGTGGCAAGGGTGGGGAAATCTTCGTGTTCGATATGGGCGAACCCGTGAAGATCGTGGACTTGGCAGAGAGGATGATACGCCTGAGCGGCGTGAAGGACATAAAGATAGAGTTCACAGGGCTTCGGGACGGCGAGAAACTCTACGAGGAGGTTTTGAACGAAAAGGAGACGACCAAGCCGACCTTCCACCCGAAGATCAAGATTGCCCAGGTGCGCGAGTACGACTATGAAAGCGTCAGCCGCGACATCGACGCCTTGGTGCGAGCCTCAATCGGCGAGGAAGATATGCAGATTGTCCGCAAAATGAAACAAATAGTCCCCGAGTTCAAGAGCAAGCACTCGGTATATGAGGTCTTGGACAAGTAAAAGTAAAGAAATCTAAGGCGACAGACAACAAAAAAGACCTAACCCAAAACGGGTTAGGTCTTTTTTGTTGTCCGCTTCAAATACTTAAAATCTTAATTGAATTTATCCAAAAGCGATAAAAATTCAAGTTTAGGACTCTTGCCCTCGTAAAGAATGCCATAAACAGCATCGGCTATCGGTAAATGAACATTGTGCGTAAGGTTCGATTTGTGTATACTCTGTGCCGAATAATAACCTTCGGCTATCATCTGCATCTCCAACTGTGCCGACTTGACGGAATAGCCTTGCCCAATCATCTGACCGAAAGTGCGGTTACGAGAATGCTGTGAATAAGCCGTAACCAATAAGTCGCCAAGGTACGCCAATCGTTTGACATTTCTTTGTTTTGGGGCTATGGTGTCAAGAAATCGCTCCATTTCTTGGATTGCGTTGCTTATCAAAACGGCGATGAAGTTGTCGCCATAATTCATTCCCTTGGCAATGCCGGCAGCCAAAGCGTAGATGTTTTTCATTACCGCCCCATATTCTATTCCTGCGATGTCGTCGCTCAAAACAGTCTTGACGAATTTGCAACCGATAATCGAAGAAACTTCTTTTGCAAACTGCTCGTTCTCGCTTGCACAAGTTAAGTACGTTAAACGTTCCGCTGCAATCTCTTCGGCGTGTGAAGGTCCGCTTATTACGGCTTGACTGGTAAAAGATATATCGAACTTTCGATGAAAGAAGTCCGAAACTATTTCATTGGATGCAGGAATTATTCCCTTGATTGCAGAGACTATTTTTTTATTGTTAAACTCCGTTTTATCAACATCACTTAAAGAAATCTCCAAGAAAGCCGCAGGAATGACAAAGAACAATATATCGGCTTTGGAAATTATCTCGTGAATATCGTTGGAGACGTAGATTTTTTTGTTCTCCAACTCACAAAAACTTAGATATAACGGATTGTAGCCCTCTGTTTGGACGCCGTGTTTTATTTCACTCTCACGAACCCACCAAAAAACTTGGTCGTGAGTTGTCGTAAGTATTTTAACAATAGCGGTAGCCCAAGAGCCACCGCCTAAAACTGCTATATTCATCGTTGTAGTTTATAAACCTAAAACTTCTCTTCCTTGTTTGAAGCGAACATCAACAGGAATATTCTTTGAATTGATGTTGTCCAAATCCTTTTGTAGCACGTCTGAAATGACAGCGTTAGCCTTAGAATATTTCTTTGCTGCCGCAATATCGCCGTTACCTTCCATTGTAATTATGAAACTGCTCCAAGTCTTTATACATTGTTTGGTCTTAGCAAAATCAATGGTGTATATGCCTTTGTCATCTCTTGTAAAGGCTCCGTTCTTCTCGAACCAGTTAAAGCATAATATGTTTGCTCTACCGTGAGCCTCAGTAACGCCGAAACGAATCGAACGGAACAAACCTGCGATGTAAGTGGCTATGGCTTGCTCTTCGGTTATTTCGGTTATTTCACCTTTCTTGATTAATTCGCTTACCATATAAAGACCCAATACATCGGCTTTTGCCTCTTCGTATGCCGAATACTCGTTGCCCAAAGCCTTACGGATAGGTGTTGTTGAGCCTAAAACGTTTTTGATTCCCAAACCGTGAGCAACTTCGTGGAATGTTACGTTAGAGAAGAACGCATCGAAATTAATCAATTTCAATTGTTCAGGGTTCATCACTTGTTTGGCAATAGGCAAAACGATTGCGTCAAACTTGGCTTGCATTGCATTTTTCAACTGCAAACGACGAGAACCTTTCTTTAACTGAACTTTTTCATCATTAGGCAAGTTGATTGCTATTGTTTTGCCTGCTGCGTTGCAATCGCCACCGTAATAAAGGACATCATAAACGTTCAAATCCGAATCAGTTCCCGGCTTTTCTTGTTTATATTTCGCATCGACAGGTAAATTCTTTTGCAATTCAGGTAAATATTTCACGAATTTTGCAAGTTTCTTGCTCCACTCAGGGTCTTTAACCAAGACGAAAGATTCAAAAGACGTCTTCAAGCCAAACAATTCGTCGTCATAGTTTTCTATCGGTCCGACAACAAAATCCAAGTTAGAATCTTTCATATCCATCCAAGCCATATCGCTTTCAAAATAATCGTTAGTCTTCAATGCAACGATACGCTTTTGCAAATAATTTTTCAATTGTTTGTTTTCTGTGATATTGACTGCCTTTTCCATCAAAGCGATAGCCTTATCCAAATGCTCTTTGTATTCTTCGTAGTAGCCTCTAACGAATAATTTACCGTCCTTGTCTCTACGAATAACCGTGTATTGAGAATTTTTGTTTTCGTCTTTTAATGCTTCAAATTCTTCCTTTGTCATATCGGCAGGATAGAAATTAACGCCGGGTAGTTTCGCTTTTGCACCTTTAACAAATGGTTTCCAATCAGCCATTCTGTCCCAAGGACCATAGTTTATCAATGCAAACTCTTTTTCCCACGGATCTGTCAAAGCAAGCATCTCATTCTTGTCGCCATAGGCTTGAATCCAATAAATATCGTCCATAATTTTAGCGATATCTATCATAATTCCCAACACTTCTTTCTCGCTATCGGACAAAAACGAAAGGTCTGTTGTCAATTCAACCTCTGCATATTGTTTTACCTTTTGCTCAACCGTCAGTTCCGTTGCCATATCTTTTTCTTGTTTTTGCTTAGTGCCGCACGATGCAAACAATGCCGCAACTGCCATGCACAATATCGTTATCTTTTTCATCATTTATATATGTTTAGATTGTTATTTATTTCAAATGAAGTGCAAAAATACAAAAAAATACTCATCAATGGTTGGTATTCAACTTTATTTTGTAAATTTGCAACGAATTTAATGAAAAAATAATAATGGAAGAGAATAATAACATCAACCCTACGGAAGTTATCCCGACTTCAAATCAGCCCGAGACACCGACAACGGCTAACGACAACGCCCCTAAGAAATCCAACAACTTGCTTATCATAGCAACATTTACGGTTGCTTGTGCTGCATTGGTTATAAGCATAATCGGTTTGTTTAGCAAGGGTAGCGAAGAGCCTCAAACACCTGCAAAGGCGGGTAAGATTGTTCAAACTGGCAACTTAAAAATAGCGTATATCAACACCGATACCATAATGGCGAAATACAATATGGCTGTTGAGATGCAAAAGGAATTATCTGCTCGTCAGTCGCAACTTGAAACATCTTTGCGAAACAAGTACAACCAACTTCAAAAAGAAGAACAAGAGTACTTAAAGACGGGACAGAACCTTACTTTGAGCCAGCAGCAAGCTAAGGAAAAAGATTTCAAACAAAGAGAACAGCAACTGTCTCAGGATATGCAGCAACAGCCTGCCCAGTTTCAACAAGAGATAGCCAAGCAAAACGAGAAATTATTGAATGCTGTGTTGGCTTTTGTTAAGGATTATAACGCAAAGCACGATAAATACAATATCATATTGAGTACATCGCGTTATAACGGTCCGACATTATACATCGATGCAGGTATGGACATCACCGATGAGATAGTAAAAGGTTTGAACGAAGAGTACGACCAAGTAAAAAAGAACAAATAACATATTTTTAATTGCAAAAAAAGGAGCAAAACGCTAAATTGCATTTTGCTCCTTTTAGTTTTGTTGTTGATGTAAGATTCTCGTATTAAAGAATTGAAACTATTCTTTGGCAGGCTTTGCCGTCGCCGTAAGGATTGACAGCCTTACTCATTTTGTTATAAGCGGCTTCGTTATCCAACAAAATCGATACTTCGCTCACAATCTTGTCATAGTCTGTACCGACAAGTTTCACAGTTCCAGCCTCCAACGCTTCCGGGCGTTCTGTGGTATCACGCATCACAAGTACAGGCTTGCCAAGACCGGGGGCTTCCTCCTGGATGCCACCGCTGTCGGTCAACACGATAGTGGACTTTTCCATCAGGAAGACAAAACTCAAATACTCCAAAGGCTCAATAAAGAACATATTGCCCAGATTATTCAAATCCTCGCCAAACACCTCATGAATAGGTTTGCGGACATTAGGGTTAAGGTGCATCGGATAGACGAAATCCACATCGGGATACTTAACGGTCAAATCCTTGATAGCAGTACACATATTGATAAAACCGTCACCGAAATTCTCACGACGATGTCCGGTAATCAAAACCAACTTCTTGCCACCGTCAAGACGCGATGTGTCATAGCCTGATTTTCTCAAAACATCGACAAGTTGTTGTTGCAAGGTTGTATCTGTTTTGATTTTATCCACAACTATATGTAGGGCATCAATAACTGTGTTGCCCGTAACGAAAATATTTTTCTCATTAATACCCTCCGACAATAGATTTTTCTTACTTAACATTGTCGGGGCAAAATGATATGTAGCAATGCGACCTGTTATCTGGCGGTTCATCTCCTCCGGCCAAGGGCTGTAAATATTATGAGTACGCAATCCGGCTTCCACATGCCCCACTGGAATCTGCTGATAAAAAGCAGCCAACGCCGCTGCCGTAGAGGTAGTAGTATCTCCATGAACCAACACCACATCAGGCTTCGCCTCTTTCAGTACATCACGCATACCTGTCAAAACGCGGGAGGTAACATCATATAGATCCTGCCCCTGCTTCATAATATTAAGGTCGTAATCCGGCTTTATGTCAAATATCTGCAATACTTGGTCAAGCATTTCGCGATGCTGCCCTGTTACGCAAACGATAGTCTCAAAGTTTGTGGTGTCTTTTTGAAACTCCTTGACAAGAGGAGCCATTTTAATCGCTTCGGGACGTGTGCCGAAAACTAACATTACTCGTTTCATATGTTTCTAATGATTATAATTTCTTTGTAATCAGCCACCAAGCATATTTTACAAGGTATATTTGTCGTTTGATTCTTTTTGGTTCCTTTATCAGTCTGTAGGCAAACTCCATATTATGTTCCACCCACCATTTTGGCGCACGTTGCACGTGTCCCGTATAGACATCAAAGCTACCGCCCAAACCTTGAAATATAGCCTTGTGTTGCTTTTGAATCTCTTCCATAAGTAATTCCTGCTTAGGCGACCCCATTGCCACAAACACCACATCAGGTTTCTTTTCTGCTATATCGTCAATCAATACTTGTTGCTCCTCTTCCGTTTTCAGATAACCGTTACGCCAACCCACAATACGAATACCCTCATACTCCTTATTTAACTTTTCTACCGTCTCTTCAATCACCTCTTGCTTTCCGCCCACCAGATAGAATGTTTTTTCCTTATAGAAACGAGCTATGATTTTCAGCCACAATTCACATCCCGGTATCTTGCAGGCGTTTTTATAACCTTTCTGTTTCAATGCTAACTGTGCACCTGCACCATCGCAATACCCAATATTTCTATTGATAATCGCACGCGTCTGCTCTGTGGCATGCAATATCTTTTCTGCATTGATAGCCACAAGAATGCCATTGTGTTCATCTACAAAAGACAACAATTGCTGTTCGGAGTCGAAAGGGTAAATTTCGACCCCATTCAAAGAAACTTTGTTCATATATGTTTATTGAAATTTTAAATTGACAGAAGATAATAGCTCAATGCATTAAACATAAACGCATTGCTCCAACGCATATATGAGATTTTGGAACTGATACCTGTTTATTTTCTATATTTGATTATCCGTGCAGGGTTACCACCCACTATTGCGTAATCGGGAACAGGTTTAGTTACAACTGCTCCCGCACCGATTATCACACCGCTACCTATCGTTCTGACATTCGGGCAAATGGTTACTCTTGCTCCAATCCATACATCATTGCCTATTGTCAATTTGCTTTTTGGCAAATCGCCTTGCTGTCCCATAGGAATATCTAAGCGGTCATACCGATGTCCCCCCCCCATAATCAGCACATTCTCAGCAGTCATAATATTACTACCCATATTAAGTATGGTATTATGCACCGTAAAACCGCGCCCGAAACCTACATTATCCCCAATGCTTATGCAAGAGCCGTCTCCAAAATAAACCTTGGGCTGAATATTAGCATTCTTACCCATTTTATTGAATAGGTTTCTACACAATACACAACGAAACGAGATAAAGAAACGATAAAGGAAACGAATATAGGGTAAAGACGATAAATGCTGTGCTAAGGCATAATAAACAACTAACGAAATTTTCTTTTTCATTCTTCCAATCCTATTTTTTTGCGCATCTCATCAGCCGAGATAAGTTGTTTTTCATCAAACAACTGTCCAAATTTCAAGCAAGTTGCTTCGCTATAATCACAATCTGTACCGGGCATAAATGTCATTTCTCCAAAATACACTTTCCCATTCACCTCGTACAAGTCAACTCGCACAAAGTTGATATTCTGAGAAAGTTTACTCGCAATTAATTTCATTTCTTCAAAACACGATGGTCGCGGCAATTCTTTCATATTATCATACCTTGTTAAAAACTCAGGATGTGCGACCCAATCTATATCATACATCATCTTATTCACATCGTGAGTATTAAATTTACGATCACTTAAAACATGACAATAAAGAGGCACCCCATTGAAGCAATAAAATTTATAATCTACTAATGATGCCGTCGGATTGCTTTTATTGACCAAAAGCTCTTCAACTATGATTTTAGGCTTTATTGCCGAGTAATGCAATTGCCCCGTTAAGTCGCCATACGGATATTTCATCCATTTATCAAACTGCTTATTTATAGCATTTGTATCTATATTCTTTTTATCACGGACAAGGAAGTTTGATGCACAGCCATTGTTGGTTTTCATAACGAAACTGTCGGGCAATTTTTCGTAGTTTATCTCGGAAGCCATATTATACACGCCATAAAGTTTAGTCAATAAATTTTCTCCACAACGTGCAGAAACATATTCTCTAACCTTGTACTTATCGGCTAACCAAGTCCATAAACTTGTATCCGCATTACAACTCATCCATATTATTTTATCGTAAAAAGACTTTGGATTTTTCCATTGTAATTTTCTTTTATAATATTTGTAAAAACGAACCTGCAAAATGGCTTTTTGTAAATGTTTGAGATGTCCTGCAAATGGCATCATCAAAGCATAAATTAGCTTTTTCATTGTTGGATTATTTTTGTTGTTTATATATCGAACTTAGACGTGCGGAGACTGCATCGGGAAAATGATTTTCTATGTAGTTTGAAGCGCTTTTCCCCATTAGGCTTAACTTTTCACTATCTTCTAATCCTGCAATCAGGATTTTTCGCATTGCTTCTTTGTCCCCTGCATCGAACAGAAATCCGTTTTCGTTATCCGAAACTATTTCCGGAATACCTCCAACTTTCGTGGATAATATGGGCAAACCATAGGACATTGCTTCCAATATGGAAATGGGTACTCCCTCCGTATAAGACGGCAAGATAAAGGCATCGATTAATGAAAACAAATGCCTTTTCTTTTCCTCATCAGCCCAGCCCTCAAATACTACCATACCGCTCAATTGTTTTTCCTCAATCAGGCTTTTCAACTTCTCGACTTCTCCGTTTCCACCTATATGAAGGCACAACTTTCCATTGAAAGCCGCTTTGTTTTCAGCCAAAACTTCAAGCAAATCGAATATCCCTTTTTGCTGCGTAATAAGCCCGAGGAAAAGCAGATGCAAACGGTTGTCCGCTTTCTCTCTATCTACCTTGTCGGGTTTGGGGACTATGTTTTCCACCACTTCAATTTTCTTTTCGGGCATAATCTCTTCAAACCATTTCTTCCAAGATGCGGACAGGACGACAAGCGTATCGCACTTGTCAAGTTCCCGGGCAATCTTTGTCGGATTGGTGGCATAAAAGTCCTTGAAGCCGCCGCCGTGAATATGAAGCACCACCTTTTTGCCACAGCGTTTAGCCAAGTTCAAATAGTAGGTGGAACGCCAAAAGTCATTATAAGACGCCGTATGAATATGTACAATCTTTATTTTCTTATCCACCGACAGCGTATGCTTCATTTTTCTAAGCCCGTTTATGGCGATTGCCAACTTATGCAATTTGTTACCTCCTCCCGAATTGACTATATACTTGAAATCGGAAAAGACATAATGTTCATAATTATACAGCACTTGTGCCACACCACCGCGCGGAGGGTGAAATGCACAGCCTACTGTCAGCACACTGTCTGATATATCTTTTGACAGCATAGTGTTATGTTTTTAATTATTTATATTATCCTTAATAATGAGGGTGTGCCGTAACGTAATCTTGACACCCCCTCTTACATTAGATATTTTTTTTACAGATGGCTTACGTCCAAATTTGCCTTAGTGAATTTGGTTTCTTGAAACCTTTTGTTCATCTTGCTTGTCGGGCGGTAATTAACGCTTTTGGACAGGATAGTTTTGGCTGTTAAATCCCCTAAGTCATCAACGGCTTTTGCATGAATTGTCGGAGTGAATATACCCAAACCCTCAACCTCCACAACGCAGGAGTTGGTAACATAATGTTGCACCGCATCTCCGAGAGCAAGCAGAAACGCTTTGACTTCGCTTTGCGTCATAGTGGTACGTTTTTGTAATAGTTCAGCGACCTGCTCAAAGGTCATAGTTGTTGCGCGTACTATCTTAGGATAAAACTTCGGGTGTTGTTTATCTGTCAGATTTATTCTTTTTTCAATTGTATATCTTATCATTGCTTTGATACGTGTTGAATGTTAAAAATATTTGTTTCTGATACAGGGGCGTTTTTCATAGCCTCTCTGAACTTTGTACATGGGCGGAAATTCACTACAACTTTTGTAATATCCTTTGCCGACACTTCATCCACATTCTCATTACCTTTTGTCCTAATGTTCGGGCTGAACACGCCAAGCCCGGACAAATTGACGCCACGTCCCGAACTTATGTTTTCATTTATAAGCGTTGCCAAAGCCTCAAACAAAATAGTTATATCCGCTTCTGAAATTGAGCTGTTTTCCTCAATGTATCTTATCAGCTCTTCATTCTTCACTCTACCTTCAACCGATATTGCAGCAAGGTACTTTTCTCCCGGGGTTTTCCCTACGGAGATTTTTTTTCTTATTTTTTTATACTTGTATGCCATAATATAATTATGTATTAAGTTAATATTCTAAAAGAAGCACATAAGCCAATAACTTACGCACAAACCGACACCCTCACCACCAAGACGGCAAGGAGTTTTGACTATGTATTAATGTATGCGTGTATGTAAATTTGTAGTGCCGTATTACGGTTATTTTCTTTTTATTGTGTAGCGGACGTTTTTCAGGGCTTGTTTGATTTTGGCGGAGGGTTTGAAAATAAGTTTCATACGCTTTATTGTTGATTGGTCTAACTCTTCTTCTGAGGGTTTGGAGGCAGCTTCAACGGAAATTTCCACGCTGCCCAAAGGTCCGAGTTCTGTTCCGCGACCCATTTTCAGGTTGTCAATAATGACCGTACGCACTTCGCCAAGAGCGAACTCAACTTCATCTTCGGTAAGTGTCGAGCGTTTTGCAATCAGCTTACATACCTGCTCAAAGTCCATACGCTCCATTTTTGCGATTTTCAGATAATGAAGCGTCTGCTTCTTGCCCTGCAAAATTTGCGTTATATCTATTGGGTACAAATTCACCATAACATCAAATCAAATTTTATTTGGCATCATTTTCTTCTGCCTACCGTTATTTTTCTTTGTCTGTTTTGTATTAGCCTTTATATACTTTTTCTTTTGCCGTACCTTATTTTTGTTTTGCTTTATGTCAGCACCGTTTTTGCTTTACCTTACGAGTAAAAAACCTTGGCTTTTTACCCCAAAAACCTAAGGTTTTTACCCTAAATAGCTTAGGTTTTCGCCCTAAAAACCTAAGGTTTTTCATATCTACCATAAAGCAAATTCACTCTTACCATAAGGCAAAACGAAGATAAGGTAAAGGTTTTTCGCTATGAAGTAGGGAAGAATGTCGGGAAGATAAAACAGAAAAGCGGTAATGTAAGTCCGATGCCACAGAATGCTTAGTTGGCAATAGCGGATTGATAGTATTTTATGTACTCCGCAACCATACGTTTGAGAGAATACTGCTCCACAACTTTCTCGTATGCTGCATCGACAAAGCTCAACGCCTCTTTATAGTTGTTAAGAATATGTTCTATTTTATCGGCACAATCTTCTGCGTCCTCCATTTTGAAGCCTGTTCCGAGTTTGCCCTTTTCAATAATCTCATAAGGACCGCCTTCATCGGAGACCAATATAGGAAGCATAGCCGCCATACCCTCGGCAACGGTAAGTCCGAAACCCTCATAGCGGGCAGGGTGACACATAAGGTCGTAGTCTTTTAGATGCGAATAAATATACGTTCTATCTTTTAGACCGAGAAAATGCACGCTGTCCGATACGCCCAAACGTTTAACCTGCGTTTCAAGAGCCTGCATCGAAGCCCCTGTGCCTATGAAATCAACTTCAATGTTCGTTATTCCACGTTTTTTCAAAATTGCCACGGCATCAATCAAAATATCCTGACCTTTCTTATCCGCATCCAAACGCGCTACCTGTACTATACGCACCTTGCCGTCAAGGTTGTGAAACGGTCGTTTGGCGATAGAATCCACATCGATACCGTTCGGAATTGTTTTTATGTCGAATTTGCCGCGGTTCAAAACATCTTCCCTGACGGCTTCCGAGATAGCAATCAACTTAATCCGCCTTACAGCTTCTAACGGAAGCTGTAAGTCGTGGACTGTCGCGAACAGCCCACGACTTACCTTTCGGAGAACCGCACTTGGCAAATTGATACTATGGAAATGAACCACGTCCGGGTGTATTTTCCACAATGTCAGATTAAGTCTAACAAAAGGCAAAGGCGAACGGCTACCACTCTTTCGGCGAATAAATATCACTTTAACCTCTGACGACAAACGATCTATCAGATATTGCTCATACGAATCATTCACAATAACAACATATACCTGCTGTGTCTTTGCCTGTTCGTTTGCGATATCTATAAGCATGGTTTCAGCACCTCCTGTGCAGAAGCTCCATATGCAATGCACTATTCTCATGTTTTTTTGATTTTGCGTTAACACCAATAATCAGTAAAGGATATATAAAAAAGTCACCGTATGCTATCAGAGCGTTACCCAATGACATGAACACCAAAGAAATAAAGACATAAGAAAAAAAGACTAATATAAAATCATCGTGATTCTTATATCTCCACAACATATTTAAGCATTTCAGATACATAAGGATATAAAAAAACAATCCCAGAAGTCCCAAGCGAAGAATAAGAAGGGACCACGCTATATCTCCCGTGTCCAACATTGCTTTTGAACCCCAATTATTTAGCTGACCCAGTTGAAAAGGTTGCTCGTGAAAGTTACGTTCCTGCACATACCCCAATCCGCGAACGCTACGTACCGGGTCTTTCAATACATATTCCAGTCTCTCCGAAAAATGGTCGATTCTATATGAGAAATTTCCTTCCTCCTCTCTGGTGGATGAAGAACCGGATTGTGCGATAGTTTCTTCTAAACGCTGTTGGAAACTCGGTGAGGTATAGAATATTGTCGCAATCACTATTATACCTGCTACCGCATATTTCAATAGTTTTAATATATTGACATCTTGTTTGATTAGATAACATAATAACAACGTCAAAAATATTGTGGTGAAGTATGACATTTTTAGGCAGAAAAGAACTGGAAGCAAGAAGCTTAATCCCGTAATAATTTTTACCTTGTTAGAAAAGCCGAATATATTCAAAACTGCAAGACAACAACAAATGATGGAAAAACTTGGAGGTTTGACTCCTCTTGTATAGCGAACGCCGTAATTCGTAGCACCGATAAGTTCAAGGTTAAACAGATATTGGACGATTAGCACCAAAGATATCACGAACGTGATCCAAAAAATCTGTTTGACAGATTTCTTAATATCATTTATCGACACGGAGGGGTTGATATACACTATTGTGAGATAAAACCAATGTTTTAAATAACGGATTACATCTCCTGTGGCTGTCCCGTTCAGAATATCGAAAATGCCGTTCAGGATTAGGAAAAGAGAAAATACGGTAACGACTGTCGCCATAGGATGTCTGATGTATATTCCGTTGCACGTCGCTTCTCTTATCCAAAATAGAAGGTAAAGCAACAAACCAGTATCTGCCACATTATGGGTCGGACCTACCATGAGTTGCATTTCCGAATCCAGCGGAAGCTGCAGATATGTTGAAGCAAGGGTTATGATGATAGTGAAAAGCCATGGATAGCTTCTCCTATACAACATCACAAGACCTATAATCAATAGAATGTAATCCATAAATGTATCAGAGACTTCTCAATAAAAAATCTGTGGATTCCTGCCGCAACAAACGTAAACGTTCATCCACTGTTGTATAGTCAATGTCTTTATATAAAATCGTTTTGCGCATTTGGTAATCGGATGTAGATTTTACATATCTGTCTTCGATACCCAGTTGGGAAAGCATGGAGAGAATTCTCGATTCCCTGCCCGGAACAGGAGGAGTAACGATGAACCTCTTATGGAATAAGATGCAGAATGCCATGCAATGAAAAGAGTTCGTAACAACGATTTCCGACTGTTTTATGGCTTTAAGCCAGACCGGAATAGAAGAAAACATTCTTACTTTTATCTCTCCACCGCAAAGAGACGGCGTGTAGGAAATCGGTGTCAATTTCAAATCGCAGCTAACCTCAGAAAAGACCTCCCTTGTTGCATCATTCATAAAGAGAGGATAACAGATAACTTGCTTTTGAACCTTATTGCACTCACCGACTATTTGGCTGTAATCATCTAACAGAAAAACGGGGTCAATGACAGAAACTGCATCATTGCGTCCAAAAACTTGGTTACAAATCTTTACTCCGTCGGTCTCCCGCACACTTATCGCATCAAATAGAGAAACAAGTTTGCGTATCTGTGCATCCTTATCCGCACCTAATGAAATCCATACAGAAGCACCAAAACTTGCGGCATAGGCAATCTTTTTACACCCCTTTGGAACAAAATCAAGGAAGAAAGCCTCTGAACCAAATGCCTGAGTCAGTGCAGGATTCCAAACCTGATCGCTTCCTACAATATACACATCTGCAATAGGCGGATTCTGTCTTAACTCTTCGGCAGAATGATATGTGAGAGTTATCTTTGAATAGTGTTTCTTTCTGAACCGCTCATTTTTGCTGTTTAGAATGTATTGATCTAATTTGCCTTTCCACGACAATCGACCCGAAGGCAATTCTATGTGAATTATCTCCACGTTATGTCCTGCATTGAGAAGTACCGTTTGCAAGGCGTAGCATTGCATATGAGCACCGCGATTAACAGCGAAAGAAAAGGTAAGTATGCTTATTTTCATAAATGCTTCAATATCGATTCCACTTTTCTTTTTGTCACCGATTTTATAAGTCGATAACGCAACGATTTTAATAGTTTGTAAGGCAACCACAAAAAGTCATGTTTGCTTATGTTACCTGCATAAACTTTTTGCAAAGAACCGTAGCTCATATGCGCAAAAGCCCACGGAAGAATACGCCTTTCCAATAGTAGCTTACGCATTGGTCTTTTTCCAAGCACAATGCGAGGATTTCCGTGAACACAATCTTTCCACGTTGTAGGTTTAGTTTCCAGACAACCACTTCTTTCGATGACCTTTTTTCCCGCATCGGAGTGTACTATCAGTAGCGACACTCCATCGTGCCATTGCTCCTTCCAGTCACGTACGCCCCAATAGTCACCAATGGTTATATCGGATTGACGGTCAGTGCCTGTGAACTGGCAATTGTAACAAGACCAGCGGTTTGTCATTCCGCCCAAGAAGCCCCCCCCCAAAAAAAACAATTTTGGGTTTTCCACTTGTGTTTCAGCTTATTTGCCGTAATAGTCAATTGCAGTCCGTGCTGCCATCCGTTCTCTTTATCCCGCCAGCGTATATGCTCGGGAGTTATTTTTTCTTGCTCGCAAAAACGAGACATTATGAAGCTTGAAGGTACTCCGGCACATAGCAAATCGACAGTAATCAGTTTGTCATATTTTTTCCCTAAGTAGTGTAGCAGTCCCGCAACCTGACAGCCCGTACCTGAAAATAATACAGTGTGGTCACCTGTCAATAGTTTCTTCACTTGTTGGTAGATACCTCGTGTGTCACTTTGCAGGTATTTCGACCCTTGTAAACGAAACAATTCGTCCTGACTGTTTATCACTATATGCTTCACTTGAGTGGCGATGCTTGCGGCACCGACTACATAACCACCTATTGACAGTACATAGGTAGCAAGTGCGGCAAATGCTCCACCTGATGCACTTTGACGTATTAAATCTTTGTCGGTACACCATCCTGCCATAGGCGTTGACAGGCCTTGATTGTTGCCGTAGTTTGATTCGCTTTTTGCAGGACATATCTTCTCGCATATACCGCATCCTACACATAGGTCAGAGTTTACAGACGGATACCAATGGCCGTCGTCTCTAATCTGCATAGTAATCGCATTGCGGCTACAAGCGTCAGCACAAGCCATACAGCCGGTGCATTTGTTTGTAGATGCAAGAACAGGCTTTTTGATAGGTTTCATTTTTTTCTACCCATTTTGTTTTTTAGTAATTGCCATATATCCAAATCCATTTTGACCTTCAAATAATTTTTTACAAAACAGAAATGAATCAGCAGAAATACGATTGAAATTCCGTACTTGAGCCCAAGATTCTCCACGCCAAGAGATGAAAACATCCACGCCACACCTATAAAGGCAATCAGTATGACAAAAACCCGTATGAGCTCTTTACTGAATGAAAAACGGCATATACGTCTTGCGGCTAAACAAGTCATCGTCAAATAACCCAAATAAGCAATCGGATAGTTCACTCCCAAACCGTCAAATCCCCAGATCCACGAACACAGCATCAGCAGTAGGAAATCTCCGACCCAAAAGACAATTTGCGCCAACGCGTAGAATTTCGCCTCTCCTTTGGCGAGTATGGTGTAACTGAACGGAAATGCAATAGTACGCAAGAATACTCCGAGAATTTGCCACCTCAGAATGGAAGATGCCACTTCAAATTCTTTGTCGTATAGTATATAAAGAAGTTCTTTTGAGAACAATAATATTCCGGATATGGCAATACTGGACAGAACAATACCAAAAAGAATCTGCTGGTTGATCAACTCAGTGGCCTTCTTCTTATCATTAATTATTGATGAAAGCCGAGGCATGAAATCCACCCCCATGGCAGTCAATATGATACCTGTATACAGGTTCGATATGGTCCAACTTGATTGATAAAAGCCGACAGCCGACATGGAATAATGGTCCGTCAAAAAACTTTTGGACATAAATGTCATTACAGTGCTGATGATACCGGCTATGGTAACGCCTGCTCCAATATACAATAGCGTACGTGATGTTTTCTTGAATTCCACCAAAGAAGATCTGACTTCACGCACACCTGCCCTTCTCACGTAATAATAGGTTACAGTGGCCATGGTGACATATATGACGCCCATTGCAAGAGGAATGGCGTCCTCTTTCCACAGCAATATACCAAGTACGACACCGATAGAACCAATACAAGAACTCACTATCTGACTGACGGCCAGTTTCCGAAGATTACGTATGCCGTTGAGAATGGCATATCCTTGCTTTGCCGCTACAGAGAACAATACAATGAACAGCACACACCGTATTCCTGTTTCGTGTCCGTCTTCATTAAACATATATAAACCGATTTCCTTGGCGAAAATCATCCCTACGATAAAGACGATAAGACCGAATATGGAAATAAGCCGGTTCGATATATAGTAGACCTTGCCGATGGCCTGCTTGTCTTCTTTGCATCTCGATAGCTCTCGAACCACACTGGTATTCAGTCCGAATACAGCCAATACAGAACCCATTTCGATGAATGTATTGTAGATGCTGTACAATCCGAACGCTGCACTTCCCAAAAGCACAGACATTACCTTGTTGCGAAGTAGAGAGAAAAACATCTGGGCTACTTGCACAAATGCAATCAGTCCCGATGATTTTGCTATACTTTTATAGGATGCCATTTAACAATAAACAATTTTGTCATCTGCGGATTTAACCTCAATCCGTCTTAAATTGATTGAGGTTAAATATTCAATATGAATATGTCTCTTTGCTTGTCTTCTTCCTTTTTATGACTGTTTCTTTTACTCTCTTTATTTCGACGTAATCCGCAATAAAGAGCACAAGGTGTTTGGACAAGATGTTGGTATACAAGGAAAACATGAACTGCGTACCTTGTCAAAGTTTTATGATATCACTATATGCACAATCTGTATGTAAGAAGACAACTAAAAAAGCGCAGATACATTTCAATGTATCTATCGAATAATTTCTCATTCTGTCAGTTTGAATTTATTTTTAATGTATATTCCCGGATTATTGTAAGAAATGACCTTTGCTGGTACACCTCCTACCGTGCTGTTTTCCGGGACATCTTTTACAACCACTGCTCCGGCCGCGATGCAACTGTTATTTTCTATCTTCACATTTTCCACGATGCAGACATTCGGTCCGATATAGACATTGTCGCCAATGGTGGCGGGAGTCCGTTTGTTTGTTCCGATAGATAGGAATTGACTGATATTTACGTTGTTTCCGATTACAGTACCACCATTGATCACAATACCTATACCATGACCGATATAAAGACCATAGCCGATTTTTGTATTTCGGGGTATTTGAATTCCATATTTAATGGTTTGATGTCTGTGCATAATCAAAGCCAATGGAAATAGTAAGTTTTTCCGCGATGCCAAGCGCAACCAAAAACTATAATTAAAGCAGTGGTTACGACCTTTTAATACATATAGGAGGATAGTTTTTACCCCCCCCCAGTTTGCCTGTATATCTGTAATAATCAGAGCGTATATACTCAAAGATTTCTTTCATTGTGTTTTATCTTTTGAATATTCCGCAGAAATCCAATATCACTTTATCTTCTCTCCATTCCAAAGACTTGAATGGTGTGTGGGCGGTAAGGAATGCCACAATATCGGCCTTTTCGTACGCTTCTTTATAGTCAGTAAGTTTAAATACGTTGTGCTCCTTGATGTTAGGTTCAACGACAAGGATATCAGCATTGTTGCAGCTCTGCATTACCTTGGTGGTGATGTACTTGGCTGGACTTTCGCGGAGGTCGTCAATATCCGGTTTGAATGCCAAGCCCATCATTGCAATTGTCGGCTTGCGATGGTTTTTCAATTCAAATTCAAGCATTGCATTCTTGACTTTTTCGGCACACCAAAATGCCTTATAGTTGTTTATCTCGCGAGCATCAGCAATTATCTTCGATTCGGCAGGGAAATCAGCAGTTATGAAATAAGGATCAACCGCTATGCAGTGACCACCTACGCCACAGCCCGGCTGGAGAATGTTTACGCGAGGGTGCTTGTTGGCAAGGTTGATAAGTTCCCATACATTAATACCTGCTTTGTCGCAAATCAATGAGAGTTCGTTGGCAAATGCTATTTGCACGTCGCGACTGGAATTTTCAGTCAGCTTGCACATCTCGGCAGTACGGCAGTTGGTTTTGTGGAGTGTTCCGGTGACGAATTGCGAATAAAACTCAATGGCCTTGTCTGACGATTCGGGGTTCATACCACCGATAACTCGGTCGTTGTGTACCAATTCGTAAATAACGTTGCCGGGCAGAATGCGTTCAGGACAATAGGCAATGTATATTTGCCCTTCAAGTTCGGGACGTTCGGAGAAGATAATCTTTTTCATCATCTCGGTTGTTCCGACAGGAGAAGTGGATTCGATTACATAGAGGTCGCCTTTCTTCAAATACGGGATAACGGCACGGGTGGCAGCTTCAACATAGCTGACATCGGGTTCGTGATTACCTTTGAACGGCGTAGGTACTACCATAAAATAGGCATCGCACACTTCGGGAGTTGTTGATGCTTTGAGCATACCGTTGGCAATTACTTCTTTGAGCATTTCCTCAATGCCCGGTTCAACAATGTGCAACTTACCTTGATTTGTCATTTCCACAACTTTCGGGTTTATATCAACACCGATAATCTGAATGCCGTGTTTAGCGGCGATGATGGCTGTGGGCAGTCCGATGTAGCCCAAACCCATAAAACAAGCTCTCATCATTTTATATAAAATTAGATTCTAATCGAATAAATTATAGTTTTTTTATATAGTTTTTTAATTTAGTCAGCATGATATTAGCGATAGTCCAAATGGTAATATCGCAAGCGAAGATGATATTGACATTTATTTTCAGATAAGCGAGAAAAGTATTTAATAGGGTAAAAATTACAGAGACTGCTACAATAGTAATCATAGCAGTACGTTGTTTCATACCAATGGCGAGCAGTTTATGATGTATATGGTTTTTGTCAGGCAGAAAAGGATTGTTACCATTTCTGACACGATGCAGATAAACTCTTATAACATCACAACAAGGGATGAGTAATGGTGAGAAAGCTAAAACCATCGGGTTGATAGAAAATTCTGCAAATTGAGAATCGCAGGTTACGAGTTTAATACTAAGCATACAAAGAACTATACCAATGGTAAGGCTTCCGGTATCACCCATAAATATTTTCTTATGTTTTTTGGGATTACCGAAAACGTTGTAGTAAAAGAAAGGGATAAGTACGCCGAAGGAGGCGAAAGCAATAATGGCGAAGATATATTGATGAATGGTAAAGAATATTATTCCGAAACATAAGCACGCAATACCACATAATCCGGATGCCAAACCATCAATGCCGTCTATCAGATTGATAGCATTTATGATAAATACAACAAGTAGTATCGTTAAAGGATAACCTATCCAAGTGGGTATTCGGTGAAGCCATAAGACTCCATGTAAATCATTTACCCAAATGCCGCCGGCAACGAGTAAAATACCACATAATATTTGGACGACGAATTTGGCTCTATAACGGACACCAACGAGGTCATCAGCCATACCGATTAGATATAATAATTGAATAGCGGCATAGCAAAAGAATAGAGTTGTAGCATTTTTTTGGAATTCGACAGCTATTTCGTAGTGTCCTAAGAGGATGTTAGCACCTGCGAGGATGGCGATGGAGAAAAACATCACCGGTTTGAAAGCGATTCCACCTAAACGTGGCACAGATCCTTGATGAATTTTACGTTCATCGGGAGTATCGAAAAGTTTTTTTCTAAACGCAATTAGCAGTATTTGCGGGATAACTACGCCAGCGCAGAAGATGCAAAGGATAGTTAGTGTTACAGAATTAATAAACCAAATCATCATATTTTACATTAAATTACATTCAAAAAAAATCAGTTATGAGATTTCACATTTCAAGTTTCATAATATGCAGAACTATTTAATATAGTTGTCTGCTAAACTTATAAAGTTCACAAAACATCTATCTGCACTGCTTATTTTACGGCATTATGCTTGCTTTTTTTGAAAAGTAGCCCCCAAATCTTGTATATTCTCGGCTGTCCGATAACAAACCAACTACTTTACCATAAAACCAGGCATTTTCGCTATTGAAATTCATTTTAACCTCTAAATAATGACTATCTAAGTTTTTTATGAGATTTGAGTATTTCTTTTTGTTTTTGTGCGAAGATGTCTTCAATATCCAATACCTTATATGCCACTTTTGTTGAACAAAGTTGTTCCGGATTCAGAAATGTTTTTTTTAGATTACCACACTTTTTTTGTTTGTCCATCATCATAGTATTAACGTGAGTTCGTTGGAATTAAACAAAATATTATCAAAAGATTAAATTTTTGTAGCACAGATATATGGACGCTGTTTATGACTTTGTATGCT
>OMYR01000056.1 GCA_900315335.1 uncultured Bacteroidales bacterium | reverse complement strand
TCATCGCTCTTGAAACTGTTGATTTCCCGCATATTAATAAAACGGTTTATTTTTATTTCCGCTTCAATTCAATTTGTTGTTAAGGCGGTTGTATTTGTTTCTGTTACAATTTAATTTGTTGTTAAAGCAGTTGTTTTTATTTATGTCTCAATTCAATTTGTTGTTAAGGCGATTGTATTTGTTTCTGTTTTGAGTTAATTTATTTTCAAGTTAAGTGTGTAAATGGTTAAGGCAAGGAATGATGAATTTATTATTGGAAATGAGTAATTCGTCGCTCCTTACGTGATTTTATTTAAGGTTTGAATATATTTTCATTTATTGTTTCATTGTTTTTGGGTTTCATAAATTGGAATTAAAACTTTGTTGTTATAAATCCTCATTTGAGACAATATAATTTTCAAGTATCAATAAAAACAACGAGGGGCAGATTATTCTGTCCCTCGTTCTCTATTGAACAAATATAATTTATTATTCTTCGTCTTTTGTTGCTTCTTCGTAAGCCTTCAATAAGTTGTTTTGAACATCTGTTGGTACTGCTTGGTACTCGCTATATTTCATTGAAAACATACCTCTACCAGAGGTCAAAGAAGAAAGCGATGTGGAGTATCTATTCATCTCAGCAAGCGGTGCTTTGGCTTTGATAACCTGATGACTGCCCTTGGTATCCATACCCATAACGATGGCTCTACGTCCTTGCAAATCGGTCATAACACCTCCTGTCATATCTGCTGGAACATTAACTTCCAAGTCATATACAGGTTCCAAAATCTTTGGACCTGCGTTCTTGAATGCTTCTTTGAAAGCATTACGTCCTGCAAGTTTGAATGCCATTTCATTACTATCAACCGGGTGCATCTTACCGTCAAATACATTGACAACGATATCGCGAGCGTATGAACCTGTTAAAGGACCTTCTTCCATTTTCTCCATTATACCTTTAAGAATAGCAGGCATAAATCTCGCATCAATAGCACCACCTACGATACAGTTGTTGAAGATTAATTTACCACCCCATTGTAATTCGATTGTCTCAGTACCACGGATAGGATATTTCGTTTGGTTTGGCATACCCTCAAAATAAGGTTGAATATAAAGATGTACTTCTCCGAACTGACCGCTACCGCCTGATTGCTTTTTATGACGATACATAGCCTCAGCGTCCTTGGTTATTGTTTCTCTGTAAGGAATTTTAGGAGCGTAAAACTCGGCATTAACTTTATAAACGTTATCCAAATACCATTTCAGAGTATTTACGTGGAACTCTCCCATTGCGGCAACGATAGTTTGTTTTGCTTCACGTGCTATGTAGTTGTGCATTGCAGGGTCGTGAGCGGTGTAGTCGTTAAGGGCTGCTCCAAGTTTCTCGTCTTCGCTACTTTCAACGGCACGGATAGCAGTAGTGTAGATTGGTTCAGGGAAGACAACCTCTTTAACCATAACGCCTGTGTTCTTGGCACCGGTAAGTGTAGCACCAAGTTTAACGTCTTTCAATTTAATGGTTGAGATTATGTCGCCCGCAACAACTTTATCTATGGCTGTACGGTTTTTTCCAGCGTTGATATTCAACTGAGATATTCTTTCTTTTGATGAATTTACGGAATTGACAACGTCTGCTCCTGTTGCAAGTTCGCCTTCCAAGACTTTGATGTAAGTAACTTCGCCTACGTGATGTTCGTTAGCGGCTTTGAAAGCAAACATAACAGGTTCTTTGGTTGCATCGTAAGATGCTTCGCCACCGTCTTTGTATTCCAATCTTGTTATTGCTTCGTTTGGTGCAGGAACATTGTTACCGATAAATTCCAACATACGATCAACACCCATATTTTCTTTTGCAGATATGCAGATAACAGGGAATATTGAGCGAGAAGCAAGACCTAATTTCAAACCTTTGCGAATATCATCTATGGATAAGTCGCCTTCTTCAAAGAATTTCTCCATTAAAGCATCGTCTCCTGTTGCAGCGTTTTCAACCAAAGCGTCGCGCAATTCTTTTGCGTGGTCGGCTTGGTCAGCAGGTATGTCGCTGATTTGTGCTTTACCGCCGCCCTTTGGATATTTGTACATTTTTTGGGTAAGCAAGTCAATAAAACTATCAAAGCCTACACCTGCATTAACAGGATATTGAATCAAAGTAATTTTTTCTCCGAAGTTTTCTCTCAATTGGTTAAGAGTTTGGTTGAAGTCAGCCTTCTCTGCGTCCAATTGGTTTATGGCGAACATAACAGGTATGTTCATATTCTCTGCGTGCATCATTGCTATCTCAGTGCCGACTTCAACGCCGTTTTGAGCATTAACAAGGATAACGCCTGCTTCAACTGCTGAATATGCACAAACAACTTCGCCTTGGAAATCCGTGAATCCGGGAACGTCTATAATATTTATCTTCTTGTCATTGGTTTCTGCGTACAACAAAGTACTTACAACAGAAGATTTTCTTTCTATTTCAATTTCTCTGTAATCGGAAAGAGTATTACCTGCTTCAACAGTACCTAAACGGCTTATGATTCCTGCGTTTAAGGCTATGGATTCAGCCAAAGTGGTCTTACCGCTCTTATTGCCACCGACCAAAGCGATGTTTCTAATTTGGGACGTATTGTATATTTTCATACTTATTGTGTATTTTTATTTGTTTTTACTGTGTAATAAACTCAAAATGCAGGTGCAAAAATACGGAATTAGCGTTAAATAGCAAAGCAAAAGATTAAAAAAAACGATAAAATAACAATATAAACCGTTTTAATTTGCAATTCATTCCATTTTTTGATTTGAAAAAGCATCAATTTGTCGGGATAATTACCATAATTTTAAGGTTTTTAATTCAAAATAATAGAAAAATGCGTAAATTTGCAAAAATTTTTAATATCATTATAGTATATGGAACTTAGCGAACAGGAATTGCAAAGAAGGGGGGCTGCGGAAGAATTACGTAAATTGGGAATAAATCCATATCCTGCTCCAATGTATGATGTAAATGTTACAACAACAGAAATTAAAGATAATTTTGACAAAGACGAAAGTAAATTCCAAGATGTAAGAATTGCAGGTCGTATAATGTCAAGACGTATTATGGGGGCAGCAAGTTTTTGCGAAATTCAAGACGAGAAAGGTAAAATCCAATTATATGTAAATCGTGATGAAATATGTCCTGAGGAAGACAAAACAATGTACAACACCGTGTTCAAAAAACTATTGGATATAGGAGATATTATCGGAGTTCATGGTTTTGTTTTCCGTACAAAAATGGGTGAAATCAGTATTCACGTTAAGGAATTGACTGTCCTTTGTAAGAGTGTAAGACCTCTGCCTATCGTTAAGGAAAAAGACGGCGTTGTTTATGATGCTTTTACGGATGCAGAGCAAAGATATCGTCAGCGTTATGTTGATTTAATCGTTAATCCTCAGGTTAGGGATACGTTTGTTAAGCGTACGTTGATTGTGGATACAATGCGTAATTATCTAAATGAGAAAGGATACCTTGAAGTAGAGACTCCAATCCTGCAACCCGTGTATGGTGGTGCTGCTGCTCGTCCTTTCAAAACTCATCACAATACTTTGGATATGGATTTGTATCTTCGTATTGCAGACGAATTGTATTTGAAAAAACTTATCGTTGGTGGATACAGTGGAGTTTATGAGTTTTCGAAAGACTTCCGTAACGAAGGTATGGACCGTTTCCATAATCCTGAATTTACACAAATGGAGTTGTACGTTGCGTACAAAGACTATTTTTGGATGATGAATACCGTTGAAGAAATGGTGGAAAGGATAGCATTGGCGTTGCATGGCACAACAAAGGTTAAAGTAGGCGAAAACGAGATAGATTTCAAACGTCCTTGGAAACGATATACGATGTATGAAGCCATAGAACATTTCACGGGCATAGATATTTCCAATATGGACGAAGCAGAATTAAGAAAAACTGCTGAGAAACTCAATGTTCCTATTGATGAGACTATGGGTAAAGGTAAGTTAATCGATGAAATATTTGGTGAAACTTGTGAGGGTAAATTAATTCAGCCGACATTCATATATGATTATCCTATCGAAATGTCGCCATTGGCAAAGAAACATCGTTCAAAAGAAGGTTTGGTCGAAAGATTTGAAGCCGTTTGCAATTGTAAAGAAATCTGTAATGCTTATACCGAGTTAAATGACCCGATAGACCAAAGACACAGATTTGAAGAACAATTGGAATTGGGCAAACGTGGAGATCCCGAAAGTATGGTTTTGGACGAAGATTTCTTGCGTGCAATAGAATACGGAATGCCTCCTACAAGCGGATTGGGAATAGGAATTGACCGTTTGGCAATGATGATGACAAACTCAAATTCTATTCAAGACGTGTTGTTCTTCCCTCAAATGAAACCTGAGGTTCAAGCAGCCGTTTCAACAGATGACGAGTTTATAAGCAAAGGCATACCTCAAATATGGATAGACCTTATGCATAAGGCAGGAATAGGAAGTATGGAGAACTTGAAAAACAGCAATATCAATAAATTGTTTAACGACTTGAATGGATTAAGAAAGAAAAACAAATTGGATATTCCTGCATTGAAACTTGAAGAATTGAAGGCTTGGGCTGAATAGTCTTGCAAAGGATAGTAGAAATATTTATTGATTTTGATTTCAACAAAGAATATCTCCTAACAAGGTTGATATAAACATAAAATATCAATGAAAAGACAATCTTATATACCTTTAATAGTAGCCGTATCAATAGTTATTGGTATGGCTATAGGTTTTTTTGTAATTGGAAAGCAGAAAGATGATACCCAAACTTCCTATTCAAAGAATGCTAAAATCAGTTATATTTTGGATTTGATTGATAGGGAATACGTGGATAAGACAAATAGAGATTCTTTGACTGATGATGCAATACGAGCGTTGCTTGTTGAATTGGATCCGCATAGCGTTTATCTTACTGCCGACCAAGTTAAAAAAGAAAACGATGAAATGAAAGGTAATTTTGACGGTATCGGAGTTCAGTTTCGTATTGTTGAAGATACGATAGCCGTTGTTCGTACCGTTAGCGGCGGGCCAAGTGAAAAAGTCGGTATCTTGGCTGGTGATAGAATCGTTAAGATTGACGGCAGACAGCCTAAGCAAATCACTAACGACACAGTACTTCATCTTTTGAAAGGTAAGCGTGGTAGCAAAGTCAAACTTGGTATCAAGCGTCGCGGTATAAATCATTTGATAGACTTTACGGTAAAAAGAGATGTTATCAAAACAAATGCCGTGCGTTATTATGGTATGCTAAATCAAAATACAGGTTATATCAAATTGGAAGAATTTACGGCTACTTCGCACGAAGAAGTTGCCAATGCTTTGCGTAATTTGAAAAAACAAGGAATGAACCAACTTGTTTTTGATTTAAGAGATAATGGCGGCGGTTATTTAGACCAAGCCATTGCTATTGCAGACGAATTTATAGAAAAAGGAGATTTGATTGTCTATACTAACGGCAGATTTCGTGGAAGAAGCGATGCTTACGCAACATCGGGAGGTTTGTTTGAGAAAGGTAAATTGATTGTTATGATTAATGAGTTGTCGGCATCGGCATCCGAAATCATCAGCGGTTGTATTCAAGATAACGACAGGGGTAAGGTTATAGGCAGAAGAACATTCGGTAAAGGATTGGTGCAAGAACAAAAAACTCTTCCCGATAATTCAGCCATACGATTGACAATAGCAAGATATTACACTCCGAGTGGCAGATGTATTCAAAGACCATATATAAAAGGCGACCCGGATAAATACTATGAAGATTTTATAGCAAGATTTGCCAACGGTGATATGGATACGGTTGCCCATGACGAAAAACTCAAATACAAGACGAAAAAAGGCAGATTTGTGTATGGTGGCGGAGGTATTGAACCCGATATAACAATACCTTATTCCCTTTTGAAGCGTTCAACGTATTTCACCTCATTGTTCAAGAATGGTTTGATATATAAGTATTGTTTCGATTACGTGGATAACAATCGTTCGTTGTTCAAGCAATATACCGACGGCAACGATTTTCTTAATCGTTACAGCGTAGATAATACTTTGTATAAAAACCTTTTGGCTTACGCTGCAAAGAATGGTGTAGTTGTAAAAGGCTTATCTGTTAAAGAAGCGGCAGAAATCAAATTGTTAATGAAAGGCTATATAGCACAGAGTCTTTATGATGACAAATTTTTTTATAAACTTTATATATCATTGGACGATGAATTACAAATAGCATTGTCTAATTTTTAGAATATGAAAACAAAAAAAGTATTATACTTCGTGCTATTGTTTCTGCTCACATTACTATGTGTAGGAAGTGTATTCAAATTGTATAAAAGCAAAAAGCTCGGAGGTTGGTGGGATAAAGAGAAAAGACCGGTGATTTCCGTGAAAAACTTTTTGGAAGGTAGTTTCCAACAGGATTTTGATATATATCTCAATAGAAACTCAACTTATTATAATGGTCTTGTAAGATTTCACAATCAAATAAATTACTCTTTATTTAATGCTACCCTTAATAGTTCTCTGTTTTGTGGAAAAGAAGGTGTGCTTTATGAGAAGGGGCATATTTATAATGCTTTATATGGCCAATGGACAGAAAAATTGCCATATTTCATAGAGAAAAGCGCAAAATTTGCAAAGATTAAAGATACTTTAACCAAACAAGGCAAGGATTTTATCTATATTGCAGCACCCGGCAAGGGTTCTTTGTATCCCGAATATTTGCCAAATCATATTTCTCATTTAAGAATGAACCATTCTCCACAAACTACTTTTTTACGACAATTTGATTCATTGGGCGTTGATTATATTGACTTTGATAAATATTTTATTGAATTGCGAAAAACAGATAATAATCCTATTTTTTCAAAATATGGCATCCATTACACAAAATATGCTGCATATAAGGTTATTGATTCATTGAGTAGATATTTTGAAAAGAAATATCCTTTTATGCCGAAAGTTGTTTTGGATAGTATGACCAAAGATTATACAGAATGGGAAAATGAAAACGATATTTATAAAGCGGCGAACCTTATATTCAAACATCCAAAAGAAGAACTGACACATCCTTATTTTCATTATGAACAAAGAAGTGATAAACATTTGAAATGTGTGGTTATTGGCGATTCTTTTGTCTGGCAGTTGTTTTATTTGAATTTTTTTGATAAATATTTCAAAGACTCACAGTTTTGGTATTATTTCAACGAAGTGTTTTATGCAGGGGATGGCGATAAAACAACAACTATCGATAAAATAGATGTTATCGATGAACTCTCAAAAGCCGATGTTATTATGGTTCTATTTACCAATGGTACGACGTTGGATTATGATAAAGGTTTTACCGATACTGTCTATAAACATTATTTTGGCGATAAATAAAAAACAAGTTATGGTATTTTCAACAGGCACATTTTTGACATTATTCTTACCGTTGTTTCTTCTGTTTTATGAATTAACACCAAAAAAATTCAAAAACTATACCCTATTATTTTTTAGTATTATATTTTATGCTTGGGGAGCACCTAAATTTATTTCTGTGCTTATAGCGTTTTCTTTGATAAATTATTTTATTGTAAATCTTTTATCAAAACAAGACAACATAAAACGTAAAAAATTATTTCTTGTAATATCTATTATACTGAACTTACTATTGTTAGTAGTCTTCAAATATGCAAATTTCTTTGTACAATCGCTTAATGACCTATTAACTGCATTGGGTATGACGGCTATTTATTGGAAACAAATAGCACTTCCAATAGGAATTTCCTTTTTTATATTTCAAAGTATAACGTATAGTGTCGATGTTTTTAGAGGAGAATGTGCAAAGGCAAGAAATTATGCTAATTATCTTTTGTATATTATTTCTTTCCCACAGCTGATAGCAGGACCTATTGTGAGATATAAAACTATTGCTTCTGAAATAGAAGACCGAACGGCAACATACGATGATAAATTGTCCGGATTTTATCGTTTTGTTATAGGATTGGCAAAAAAAGCAATAATCGCAAACCTTATTGCAACGCAAGCATCTCTATTATTTGGTGATACAATCGGTATCTGGGTGTTTGAAGATTTATCTACTCCCGAGGCATGGTTAGGCGTCATAGCCTTTACTTTCCAAATTTATTTTGACTTTTCCGGTTATAGCGATATGGCGATAGGATTGGGAAGAATGATGGGCTTTCATTATCCCGAGAACTTCAACAACCCTTATATCTCAAAAAATGTATCCGAATTTTGGAAACGTTGGCATATAACTCTCGGCGATTTTATGATGAACTATCTTTACATACCACTTGGAGGCAATCGTACCAAGACTAAGGCAAGACATTACCTTAACTTGTGGATTGTTTTTCTACTTAGCGGATTGTGGCATGGTGCGGCTTGGAATTTTATTTTTTGGGGAGCATATCATGGATTTTTTATTGTTTTAGATAAGATTGGATTGAAAAAGTTGTTAAATCGGTTGGGTAGCATACCATCTGTTATTATAACGTTTTTGATTGTTAGCGTTGGTTGGTCGCTTTTTGCAGTGAATGATATGAATAGATGGTTTTATGTCATAAGGTCGTTATTTACGTTTAGGGATATGGATTTATATATGATTGAACCTATCTTTATACCGATGGTATTTATTGCGATATTTTTCTCATTTTTCTTTACAATCAAGCCATTGAACAAAGTACAACAATTCTTCTTTGAAAAAGAAAGTTACACTTCAAGGCAACATATTTTTATGTTCTTACTGATGTTCTTGCTATTTATGATTTGTATATCGTATATCCTCGCATCGGGATTCAATCCTTTTATATATTTCCGTTTTTAGATTGCATAAAAATATTTGAAGTCTTTATTTTCCTTAATCAGGGATTTATTCTTCACGAATTTGTAATATTGGAAAAAATAGTGTCCCTGATTGATAAATTAGTGTTAAACATCATTTCGCTGATGTTTAACACTAATTTTTTGATTTCCCACATTATTTTTATGACTTCAATAAAGAAGTGTTGAGCTTGTGCTGTTGAGGTATTGCTTTCTAATATGCGTTTATTGAAACGTTTAAACAATTCGGTTTAAGTGTGCTTAACTTTCGCCTAATTTAATAAGTTTGTCTTTTGCGTTGAGAGAACCTTGCTCGGCAGCGGTTTGAAACCATTTTAGAGCGGTGTCGTAATTTTTCTCAACGCCATAGCCATTGTAATAACACTCACCAAGCATATATAACGCATAACCATCGCCTTGTTCGGCAGCCAACGAAAAGTATTTGAAGGCTTGCTCGTAATTTTGTTCGATATGGTATAGAGGGATGTTGTTATAATCATTGTGTTTATTCTTAGCGTCGTTTTGGTTTCTGTGTTCGCTGCCGTAATAACATAAAGCCAATTTTCGTTGAGCTTTGATATAACCGTTTTCAGCGGCTTGGATTATCCAGTTCAAACTTTCGGCGTTGTCTTTTTCCACACTGTTACCATCGTAATAACACATACTTAATTCGTATTGGGCTTTCGCATATCCGAGTGTGGCCGCCTTTTTCATATATTCCACAGCCTGAGAATAATTTTTGAATACACCTTTACCGTCATAATAGCAACGTCCCAAGTAATACAATGCTTCTGCGTTTCCTTGCTCAATAGCTTTTTGATACCATTTTATGGCTTCGGAGGAACTCTTTTTAATTCCTTTTCCATAGTAGTAACATACGCCTAATTTACATTGGGCTTCGGCAAGACCTTGCCCTGCTGCTTTTTTGTATAGTTCAAAAGCAGCATTGTATTCTTTCGGGTGATTATAACCCAATTTGAACAATTCGTTGGCTTTTTTATAGAGTTTTTCTGCTTTATCGTATAAAATTTCCGCACTCTTGCCGTTAAGTGATAGAGCGAATGATTTGGGTATAAGTTTTGTAAATATTTGCTTCATTATTATTTGTAGATTTTAATCAGATGTTAATTTGTTGCATCTATTATTTGCCATTATTGAAATATTTGTTGTTTTTATAAAAAGGGAGAAGGATTTATTGGTGTTAAACAAAAGTTTATTGATGTTAAACAATAATTTTTTAGTATTAAACACCATTTTACTGATGTTAAACATCAATTTCGTGATATTAGGTAAAAAATTACGCAGACAAGCACCCAAAGTTTTCCTTTGAGTATTGCCAAAAATGAAAGTACAAGAATTAAACGCAGGATTTGACGCCCTGCAATCGGTGTTAATAAAAATAAATTTTTAACAAAATCCCCCCCCCATAAAACTGAAAGTGAGGTAATTAAATTATATGATACAATATTTTTCAGAGTATTCATCACAATTATATTCACATTTTTGTGATTGCAAAATCAGGGAAAATTTTTAGAAAATATAATAAAACTGTTATAAATATACCAAATAAAATTTTAGAACGTGTTTTTGATGTTTTAATTAAAGACGTAGTTTTGGTAAAATCTAATTGTAAAATTTGATATTTACAATATGGAAAATAAAAAAGTGGCAACATTAAAACGCCGCCACTTATAAAGGTTTTATCTTTTAGTACTTAAAATCTGATTGCAAACGTTGCTTGAATCAAAGAATGTTTTCTATCTGATTTTGCAGGATTGTCATCGCCATACCAACGATCGGCGTTGATGTCATATACATCGTAAGAATAAACATTTCTATTGTTGGTCGTGCCGTAAGCGTATGCAAGGTCGAATGAGAATATTTTGCCTCTAAAACCAATACCGCAAGTGATGTATTCCGATGCAGAAGTGTTTATATCTTCGCCTTTGAACGGATTACCGAAGTTAGCGTAACCAACTCTTGCACGAAGATTGGAATATCTCAATTCACCACCAATACGTAAGGTACTTGCGCCTCCGAACATATTTTCGATATTGTTGTTTAACGAGTTTTCAAGCATAGGAGAGTCGTCAATAGAATAAGACATAAAACTATAATCGGCATATTCGTAATCAGCAGAAATTGTTCCCTGAACAAGAGTTTTGGAACTGCCCAAAATGATTGCGGCACTACCCATAAATCTCCAAGGAGATTGCATATAATATTCAAAAGTAGGGAACCAACCGCCGGCAGACTTAACGAAAGTTACGTTTCTGTAATAATCATCTGTAACATTGTACCAAGTAGGGGTATGTATTGCAGCACCCAAACGCAACCATTGTGTAGGACGAACGATAGCACCTAATTTTAGGTTAATACCTGTTGCCGATAAACGTTGTTCTTGTGAATATGTATAGGAATCACCTGTTTGGTCGATGACTTCTGTAAGTGTTGTTTTGCAAGTATAATCGCCAAAAGGAATACCCATAGTCATACCCAAATAAAGCCAATTCTCATAATTGGTACTTAAAGACATTGAAAATTCATCTAATGAACCGCTCTCTCTAAATGTACGGATTTGAGAATAAGTGTCGCCATTTCCACCGTCAAAGATAGAAGAAATGGAATTTTGACCGTTCGTTGTATCAAAATCTATAACATAAGACTGATACCAATCATCTTTGAAAATTCCATTAGGATTGTTTGCGTAATCATTAATCAATTGCTGTTCTACATTATCCCAAACAAAAGAAGAAGATAAACCATTGCGATAAACTTTCGTACGGTTGTTGAAATTCATTAAACGATTTACGCCGAATGAGACTTGTACGTGGCGGAAAGGACTTTTGCCGTTATTGAAATCAAGTACCATTCCGATGTTTCCGTAATTGAATGTAGGGTGATTATCTTTTGCGGAAAGGTTATTCCACGTTGTTTTGGAAGATGCAGCATCTATTCCGAAAGAAAAACTAATCTCGCTTGAACGATAAAGACCCAAACCTGCGGGGTTATATTGTGCAGCCATAATATCTCCGCCCAATGCTCCTATTGCACCTGCCTTGCCTATATATGCTGCCGTTCCGTTCATACCATATTGACTGAAAAACAAAGGGAACTCTTCGCTTTGCGCATTTACACCAAAGTAAGATAAGGCTGCAAATGCTAAAATTAATGCTCTTTTCATATCTGTGTTTTTTTGTTTCGTGTTAAACTTCTAATATAACTTATAAATATCGAAATTATTATTTATTGCTTGTTTATTATCTTCTGCCACCGCCATGTGAGCCGCCGCCTCTTGACATAGAGCCACTACTATGAGAGCCGGAGCTTCTGCCTATTGAAGAAGAGCGAGAAGAACTGCTGCTTCTGTTTATACTGCTATTTGAACGGGAAGAAGAACGTGATGTTGAAGAAGAGCGAGACGGATTGTTCATATTCCTATTTGAGTTAGGGCGAGTGTATGAAGATCTATTGCTATTGCTTCGACGAACATCGGAACTTCTTTGCTGACGTTGTGCAGGAGGAGTGTAGCGTCTTTGTTGAGTTGCTCCATTGTTGTTACGCTTTATTGTAGAATTGTTATTTCTGTTTATTGTCGAGTTTCTGTTTATCTCTCCGGAGTTACCGCCTTTGTTTGAAACATTACCATTCCTATTCAAATTATTTGTAGGACGTGTAACAGGCTTTTGCAATCTCGAATTTGTGTTTGTGGATATTGTTGAGGAGTTTCTTGTTATGTTGGAAGTGTTTCTTGAAATGGTATTGTTGTTTCTGATTGTGGAGTTATTTGTAGCATTTCCCCTTGAAATGGTATTGCCGTAGCGGTTATTGTATTTATCGGCAAATGTTGAGTTGTTATTTCTTGAAATGGTGTTATCACCTCTTGTTATATTGCCTCGTGCATTTGCTCTTGTGAAGCTACCGCCGTCATGTGTAGGACGATAAAAACCGGAATTATTATCATAAGAGTTATAATACCAAGGGTCTCTTCCACAACCATAGTGATGGTGGTGGAATCCTCCACACCAGCCGCCCCAAGCGTAGTCGTACCAGCCGTGATGCCAACCCCAGCCATACCAATCGTAATACCAAGGATTGCCATACCAACCCCAACGAAATGCGTAAGAAGGCCACCACCAACTATAACCTAAATATATGCTTGTTCCCCAAAGGGCAAGATCTCTATCGTACCAATAAAGATTTGTATAATAATCATCGTAATAATTATCGTATATAGGAGCATTACTATGGAAACGATGCAAACGAGCGGTGTAAGCATAATCGTAATAATCGTCCATATCGAAATCTTCTTGAATACTGTCTTGTGATTGATTTACTCCCACTTGTTCTCTATACTGTTTAGCATCGTGATTGTAGCGGGAATCTTTATATGTGCTTTGTTGAATTATTCTATTATAGTTTTGCTCTTCAAAAGCAATCTGCTCATCATCGGCGTAAATATCGTCATAAGCAGTAACGGAACTTTCAATTCCGCAAGAGTTGAATAAAAATACCGAGCAAACGATAATCAACCCAAATGCTGTGTTCTTCCAATTCAAGATTTTCATAAAATAACCTCCTAAAATTCTCTTATATTTTTAACTTTTTGTAACTTTGCAACGTCTTTTCAAGGGTTTTGCGAAAAGACTAACGGAAATTTAACAAAAACTATACCAAAACACAATAATATAATGGCGAAAGATTTTGTAACAAGAGCAGAAAATTACTCTGAATGGTACAATGAACTTGTGGTAAGAGCCGATTTGGCTGAAAACTCTTCTGTAAGAGGATGTATGGTTATCAAACCTTATGGTTATGCAATATGGGAAAAGATGCAGCATACGTTGGATAAGATGTTTAAGGACACGGGACACCAAAATGCTTACTTCCCTTTGTTTATCCCTAAGTCTTTTTTTGAAAAGGAAGCAGAACATGTTGAGGGCTTTGCCAAGGAGTGTGCAGTTGTAACTCACCACCGTTTGGCTAAAAGTCCTGACGGCAAAGGCTTGATACCTGATCCAAATGCTAAGTTGGAAGAAGAACTTATCGTTCGTCCTACATCTGAAACAATTATATGGGATACTTATCGTAAATGGATTAAATCTTATAGAGATTTGCCTATCCTATGTAACCAATGGGCCAATGTTGTTCGTTGGGAGATGAGAACGCGAATGTTTCTACGTACAGCGGAGTTCTTATGGCAAGAAGGTCATACTGCTCACGCTACAAGACAAGAAGCCGAAGCGGAAGCCATAAAGATGATGCACGTTTATGCGGACTTTGCTGAAAAGTATATGGCAATGCCTGTTGTAAGAGGTATAAAATCCGCCAACGAGCGTTTTGCAGGTGCGGTTGAAACATATTGCATAGAGGCGATGATGCAAGACGGCAAGGCTTTGCAAGCAGGTACGTCGCACTTTTTGGGACAAAACTTTGCCAAAGCGTTTGATGTTAAGTTCCTTTCTAAGGAAAATCAATTGGAATACGTATGGGCTACATCGTGGGGAGTTTCCACTCGTTTAATGGGGGCGTTGATTATGACTCATTCTGATGACAATGGTCTTGTGTTGCCACCATATCTTGCACCGATACAAGTTGTTATTGTGCCAATCTTTAAGACTGATGAAGAGAAATCACAGATTGATGCGATAGCTAATGATGCTATTGAAAAACTTTCATCTAAGGGCATCACAGTTAAATACGACGATGACGAAAAGACTAAGCCAGGTTGGAAGTTCAATGAATATGAGTTTAAGGGCGTACCTGTCAGAGTTACTTTGGGTGCAAGGGATTTGAAAGAAGACAAAGTTGAAGTGTTCAGAAGAGATACTTGCGAAAAAGAGATAATCCATAAAGACGAGATTGTTGCCAAAGCAGAGGAACTTTTGAAAGCAATACAGGATAATTTGTATAAGAAGGCTCTTGATTTGCGTACAAGCAAAACCCGTAACGTTGATACTTGGGAAGATTTTAAGGTGGAAATAGAAAAAGGCGGATTTTTAATGTGTCATTGGGACGGTACTCCTGAGACGGAAGAGAAAATCAAAGAAGAGACCAAAGCAACGATACGTTGTATTCCTATCGATGCTCCGACAGAAGAAGGCAAATGTATTTATACTGGCAAGCCTTCTCACAGAAGAGTAATCTTTGCAAGAAATTATTAAAATATTCCTTATAAATATATAAACGTGTTGTGTCAATTGAATTAAACAACACGTTTATTTTACTTATAATATTAATAATAAATGTATATGTATAAAAAGTTTTCAATCATATTGTGTTTGTTCTGTGCAATGTATTCGATGTCGCAAGATACACTTAATTTCAAAGGTGACTTGCATATTCAGTCAACGGTTTTGCCAATAACATTGCAGATAATAAATCAAAAAGATACCACTCTTGTCTTTATGGGTTCGCCTGCTCAGACAAAAGAACTTGTTGCGGCAAGTAAAACAAAAATCACCGAAGATAGTGTAAAGGTTAATATCAAAAGTTTGAGTGTTCGTGTGCGTTTGAAATATTCCGAAGACAAGCAAACACTGACAGGTACTTTCAAACAAGGTGCGTTTTCCACAGACATAACTTTCAATAGGACTGAAAGCCAATATACAATGCAAAGACCTCAAACTCCGCAGCCTCCTTTCGATTATGTTATCAAGGAACTACAATTCAAAAATCCTGATTGTGCCTATGATTTCCATGGAACACTAACTTATCCAAAATGTAATGGAAAATTTCCGTGTGTTGTTCTCGTAAGCGGTTCGGGTTGTCAGGACAGAGATGAAAACATTGGTGGTCATCGTCCGTTCTTTGTTATTGCCGATTATCTAACAAAAAATGGGATTGCTGTATTCCGTTACGATGATAGGGGATTTGGTTCAAAGGACACCAATATGTATAGAGGGACAACAATGGATTTTGCCGAAGATACTCGTTGTGCTATCAATATGCTTAAAGAACAAAAGGAGATAGATGCCAATAATATAATTGTTCTCGGACATAGCGAAGGAGGATTGATAGCTCAAATATTGGGTGCGAAATATAAGGATATAAAAGCACTGGTATTTATGGCAGCTCCAAGTATAAACGGCAGGGATATTTTGATAACTCAAACGGAAGCGATGTTAAAAGCGCAGAACTACACAAAGGAACAAATTGAAATGAACACTAATACCATTAGAAATACTAAATATGATACAAATAGCCTTAATGGTTATTGGTTTGACTATTTCTGTAAATTCGATCCGAAAGATTATTTAACCAAATTGAAAATGCCTATCTTGGTTTTGCAGGGCGAAAAAGATATTCAGGTATTGTTGAACGAGAATATTCCTTTAATGAAAAAGTATTTGAAGCGTAACAAAAAAGTAGAATACAAATTATATCCTGAATTAAACCATTTGTTCCAACAATGCACCACTGGGACACCAGATGAATATATAATGATTTCGCAGACCATTGACTCACAAGTATTGCAAGACATTAAGGATTTTGTTTTGTCTATCACAAAATAATTTCTTTTTCTACATTCTGTCTTTCCACACATCAAAATCAAAAATTTATAAAAAACTTCTCAATTTTAGTTTTCATTATTTTAGCTTATTGCGTCCGATAAAACTTTTGGTGAATATTCTGTCTGTAAGTTTATCGAACAGCAATAATAAAGTATAAGTTCAGAATATAGACTGAAAACTTCTCTATATCAAATTTAAACTCAATGTAGAGATTAAAAATTCTAAATATAAATTGTCTGTTTTGCGATGCGTTGTTAAAGTGTCAAAGCAATAATTAAGGCTGCAAATTTACATTAAGGCAGTGTAAAACTTGTTGAGCCGTGGAGTCGCCTTGCATTGCTGATAGTTTCCACGTTTTTATAGCTTTTTGATAGTTTTTTGCCACACTCTCACCGTTATAATAGTGCAAACCAACATCATACTGTGAAAGATTATAACCATTTTCTGCCGCCAAAGACCATAACTTTAACGCCTCAGAATAATCTTTCGTTACGCCTTGTCCCAAAATGTAACATATACCTAAGTCGTATAAAGCTGCTGGATAGTTCTGCTCTGCCGCCTTGCGAAAATACTCTACCGCCAAAGTGAAATCTTCTTTGACACCATAGCCATTGTAGTAGCAAAAGCCCAAATTGTATTGTGCCGCTGCAAAATTCTGCTCTGCTGCTTTGCTAAACCACATCGTTGCTTGCGAATAATCGGGCTGCACACCCTCACCTGCAATGTAACACACTCCCAAATCGTTCTGGGCAGGTGCGTATCCATTTTCTGCTGCGAGTTTATATAATTCAATGGCTTTTGAATATTGCTGTTTGTTGTTCAAGGTGGTAGCTTGGTCGTAAAAATACTCCTTTGATAGTTTCCATACCCCGACAACAACTGCATTTGATTGACCACAAGCAGTTCCTACTCCAAAAAGAATTGAAGCCAATACGATTGATTTTCTTACTGTGTGTCTCATATAACATAACTTTATAAGTTTATAAATATGAACGATAAATTCGTTCGTTAATTCGTGGTTTTTTCTTTCGTCTAAGAGTTGCAATAAGTTAAGTAAGAGCGAAGAGTTTCTATGTGGGCGATATAGGTTTGTAGTATGTGATATTAGTTTATTAGTGTTTAACACTATTTTGCTGGTGTTTAATATTAATTTATTAGTTTAAGATGTTAGTTTTTCAGTGTTCAACAAAAAAAATGCAGATAGACTTACAAAAGTTATCTGCATATATAAGTTGTTATGAACTTGTGTCATTCAAATACTGCTGAGCCGAAAATGAAACATCTAAACTGACACTGCTGTTTGCACCACTATCGTCAAAGTTGTGGTAAATAACTGTTAAGTAATCCGATATGTTATAGAAATTGTTCGTCATCATTTTCGATTGTTTATATGTAAAATGAAAACAATTTTTCGTTATTTCTTCTTTTCTTTGATATTATTTACTATTGCAATCAAATAGCCCAAAACTATAAATGCTCCCGGAGGCAAGATGAATAGCAACATTCCATCTCCGCTGAATAATTTTAAGCCGAAGATTGAGCCTGCACCCAATATTTCCCTTAAAGAACCAAGCAAGGTCAAAGCCAATGTAAATCCTAATCCGATGCCTATACCGTCAAACAATGAATCCGATACATTGTGTTTGGAAGCAAAGGCTTCCGCACGTCCCAAAATAATACAATTGACAACAATCAACGGAATGAATATACCAAGCGATGAGTCTAATGCAGGTAAATAAGCCTTGATTACCAATTGTAAAATAGAGACAAAGGCTGCAATTACAACGATAAATACCGGAATACGAACCTTATCCGGAACAAGATTTTTGATTGCCGATATTGCCATATTGGAACACATCAGGACAAACATTGTACAAAGTCCCATAGCCATACCGTTTGATGCCGATGTGGTAGTTGCAAGTGTCGGACACATTCCAAGCAATAAGGCAAAGGTAGGGTTCTCTTTTATTATTCCGTTTATTATAATTTTTAATCCATTCATAGTAAAGTCTCCTATTTGTTTTGGTATTTTTTGAACGCATCAAATGCACATTGAACCGATTTCAAAAATGCACGTGATGTTATGGTTGATGCGGTTATGGCATCAATATCTCCGCCGTCTTTCTTAACGGTGAAGTTGATTTTTCCGGGATTTTTGCCTCTTATATCGCCTTTTGCCTTGAACCATTCACCTGCTTTGGCTCCTAAACCCGGAGTTTCTGACGTTTCAAGTATGGAGTAGTTGGAAATAGTTCCCTCTTTGTCCATTCCAACCATAACTTTAAGCGTTCCGCCATAGCCTTCGGTACAATAGGTTTCAATGGCTGCCCCTATTAATTCGCCATTCTTGGTTGCAGGGTGAATAATGAAAGGAGTTTCGTAGCCGTCTAAATTTATTTCAACTATATCTCCGACTTGGCAATCCTTATCGGGCAAAACTTCTTTTATTGCGTTTGTGGTGTTGTCTTGCTTTGCTTTCTCTATCGGCTCTTTGGTCAAGGCGTATGCTCCCGCCAATAACGCCGAAGCGATAAGAGAAACGAAAGTCAAACTCATTACCATATTCTTTATTGAAGATTCTAACTTTGCCATAACTTTTCTGTTTTACTTTTTATAACCGAATTTATTGGTCTTAACGAATTTATTTATCAACGGCGTAACGGCATTCATAATAAGAATAGCGAAAGAAACGCCTTCCGGCATTGGACCGAAACAACGAAAGATTATTGTCAAAATTCCGCAGCCCGCTCCGAAAATCAATTGTCCTTTGTGTGTAACAGGGGAAGTAACCATATCCGTTGCCATAAACACAGCACCCAACATCATACCGCCTGCAAGCAAATGATACAATGGATTAACGAACTGCGTAGGGTCGATGAGCCAAAGAATACCTGCAAAGATAAGTGCAGAACCTAAGAAAGCAACAGGGATATGCCAAGTAATGATTTTACGGCATAACATATATATACCACCCAAAAGTATTGCTATTGCTGAAATCTCTCCGAAAGAACCACCTGTTGCACCAAGCAACAAATCACTTATTGGCGGCAATTCTCCTCCGTGTGCCATAAGGCTGAGTGTTGTTGGGCCGGTTAAAGCATCTGTTACGGAAGAAGCAAACAAAGGGTGAGGCATGGGCCATTCGCTTAACGCAACAGCAGTAGGGAATGACAAGAACATAAACACACGTCCAACCAATGCAGGGTTGAACGGATTTTTACCCAATCCTCCGAAAGTCATCTTACCAACGCCCATTGCAACCAACGCACCTATGATAACCATCCATAGAGGCACGCTGCTCGGTAGGTTGAACGCCAAAAGCATACCCGTTATCACAGCCGAACCGTCGGTAACTGTGTTTGGAGTTTTAAGTAAGTATTTGCCGATAAGCCATTCAAAAAACATACAAGAGGCAACGCTCACAAGAGTTACCATTAAGGCTGGAATGCCAAAGAAATATATTGCCACCAAGAATGCAGGCAACAACGCAATCACCACTCCCCACATAATTTTTTGGGTTGTCATCGTACTATGTACGTGTGGTGAGCCTGAAACAGTCAGTAATGCCATATCTATATCTGTTTTATTTAGTTCAACATTTTGTTAAGATTATTTCTGAGCCCTTGCTCTGCGGATTGCACCTACTTGATTTTTGCCGACTCTTATCAAATCCAAAAGCGGACGATTGGCAGGGCAAGTAAATAAACAACAACCGCATTCGATACAATCCATAACACATTCTTTTTCCGCTTCCTCCCAGCGTTTCTGTTCGCAAAGTGTAGCCAATAGCAATGGCTCCAATCCCATAGGACAGGCAGACACGCATTTTCCACAACGAATGCAAGCCGTCTGAGGATTTCTCTTGGCTTCTTTTTCACTCATTACCAAGATAGAGGACGTAGTTTTGACCGTTGGAGCAGAAGTATCCATAATGGCTTTACCCATCATAGGACCGCCACTAATCAATTTACCTGTATCACTTGGCAATCCTCCGCAATAATCTATGATTTCTTGCAATGGAGTCCCGACGCGAACCAAAAGGTTTTTCTGATTGGTAACGTTTTTGCCTGTAAAAGTAAGTACATTATCTATTAGCGGCCTATTCTTTTGTACTGCATAATATATAGCAAGTGCAGTGGCTACATTATCGACAACGCAACCAACTTCAATCGGTAGTTTTCCGCTTGGTACTTCTCTACCTGTCAAAGCATTGATAAGTTGTTTTTCTGCACCTTGCGGATATTTCATCTCCAAAGGCACAACCTTGGTACCTGAATAATTCTTTGACATTTCTGTCATTATTCTTATGGCATCAGGTTTGTTCTTTTCGATACCAATGATGGCGTTATTCATGTTTAACGCCTTTTTCATAATCTCAATACCTATGAAAATTTCTTCGGTATTCTCAATCATTATTCTATTATCCGAAGTAAGGTAAGGCTCACATTCAACACCGTTGATAAGTAAAAACTCTGCTTTTTTGCCTTCCGGTATCATATATTTAACGTTTGTCGGGAATGCTGCTCCTCCCAAACCTACGATACCGCGGTCTTTCATTCTATCTATTATTTGCTTGGAATCAAGTTTTATTTCCTTTACGATTGCCTCAGATGTGTCAATTCCGTCTTCCCATTCGTCGCCTTCTACATCTATGTAGATAGCAGGCTTCTTAAAACCGTTGAAATCCGTTGCTACATCTACTTTTGTTACTGTGCCAGAGTATGGAGAATGAACATTGGCACAAATGAACGCTTCGGCTTTGGAAAGAAGCGTACCTACTTTGACTTTATCGCCTTTTTGAACGACACAGGTAGCAGGCGCACCTAAATGCTGGGAAACGAAAACAACCGCTTTCTTGGTCAAAGGCATAATCTCAATCTTACAATCCTTTGCCAATTTATTTTCTTCCGGATGAACTCCTCCTTTTCTAAAAGTTGTCATAATCTCTTCTTATTATTCTGTTTTTACTGTTGTTGTGTCTGTTTCCACCTTTGGTGTTATGGGTTGAGGTGTAGGATTTGCCGGTTCTGTACCCGATGTTTCAGTCTTAGGTTTGGCAGGTGGGAAGTTAATTGCGTGAATAGCCCCAGTAGGACATACTGCCACGCACTTACGACACGACTTACATTTGTTGAAATCTATATATGAAAGATTATTTTCTATTGTTATTGCACCGAAAGGACATTCCTTTTCGCATTTACCGCAACCGATACATGCCACATCGCAGTTTTTCTTTGCAGCAGCACCTTTTTCCTTATTTACACACGAAACAAAGACTCGGCGATTGTTTTTGCCTTTCTTTCTTAATTCTATAACCTTACGAGGACACGCTTTGACACAAGCACCACATGCCACGCATTTGTCTTCATCTACTTCCGGCAATTTGGTTTCGGGATTAATATGCAGTGCATCAAATTTGCATACACTTGCACATGTTCCTAAGCCTAAGCAACCAAAAGCACAGCCACCCTCTGACGAAAAATTTTGATTAGCACTCATGCAATCGGTTACACCATCGTATATAACTTTTTGATTAGTGTTGCACTTGCCACCATTACAGCGGACAACAGCAACCATAGGTTCGGTTTCGGTTGCAGCAAGTCCCATAATTTCGCCCACTTTTGCCATTACAGGCGCACCTCCGACAGGACAAGCCTTGCCTTCCATATCTCCAGCTTTAACTATTGCTTCCGCCAAGGCTCTGCATCCGGCAAAACCACAACCTCCGCAATTGGCACCGGGTAAAACTTCTGCAACCTGATCGATACGTGGGTCTTCGGTTACTTTGAACTTCTGAGCTACGAAGTAAAGGATTAATGATAGAACCAATCCTGCTACAGCCATTGCAACTATTGCATAGATAATAATTGTTCCCATAGTTTTATATAAACATTAATTAGAGTTGCAAAGATAAACTTTTTTTTACAAATAGAGTAATAAATGCAAATATTTTTGATATTTGTCTTTCTTTTTCAGGAGAAAAATTTACTATAACTCTTGATTTGCGTTATAAGATTACAATAATTTTCGCTAATCACCGTTTTTTAGACGATTATATTTCGTCGAACTCACGTTATTTACATTTTCATGCAATCAAGGCAGTTTACAATATAGATGTAGATACTGACCAACAGAATGTCCCTGCAAAAGTAGCTCTTGCGTATTATGAAGCCAACAAAGATAAATTGGCTGGAAAATGGAAAGATAGTACCTCTAAGACATATCTTAGTAAAGTTTTACTGATGAAATGACTTGTGATTTGTTGGAAGAAAGAGACCCAGAAGGTGAGGTAAAAGGATGGTTTGATCGAATAGCATCCATGTTACATTAAAAAGACAGAAAAATTCTTTTAACGATAAAAAAAGTTTTTCTAACTTTGTATAATCCTGAAAACGGAATGCAATTTTTCTCAAAACGAAAAGCAAAAAAAATTTCTTTTTTTAAGCAGGGCAATCACCCTGCTTTTCTTTTTTTCCTCAAATCTTCCTCCACATCATCATATCTTTATATATAGTAGCATGATTAATCCCCACATTTACTTCTTTGCACTCCGCTCCTTCGAATGGATTATTAATATTGGGAAATTTTGCCAGCCACTGGCACAACTCCACAATAGACGTTTTGTCGGAGGTAAAATAAAAGTACGATGTTTCTTGCAATAGTTCAAGTACATCTAATTAACGTGAATTTAACAAATTTAATTATTGGAAATAAGTGAATTATATATCTTTCTCAAAAATGTGAGAATAATTATCCAAGCGTTTGTAGTATTTGAATAAAACATAGGAGATATTAATTATACAAATTCACAGACATCGTTCATATATGGGTCTTACAAATATTTAATCTTGTGATAATCTTTTGTTTAATTTCGTCGAACTTACGTTGAATTAAATGTTTGGATACGCAATCCTAATACCTTTAATTCTGTCCATATTTCACATATTCATCGATTAATTTTTACCGATAATATAATACTTCCGACATATTTGAAAATAGAAAAAATAATCACTGACATTAGTAAAATAGTGTCGGTGATTATTTTTCTGATGTTTAATACTATTTTTGCGATTGGTGCATAAAATCCGAAGAGTTGAATTTTTAACCTCCGTATTGCATAAGGTATGCTTTTATCATATCATCCAAATCGCCGTCTAACACCCCGTTTGTATCAGATGTCTCGTATGAAGTTCGCAAATCTTTAACCATGTGATAAGGATGCAACACGTATGAACGGATTTGGCTACCCCACTCAACACGTTTTTTACCTGCTTCTATCTCGGCAATCTTTTCTTGCTTTTTTCTCAATTCTTGTTCATACAACTGCGAGCGTAACATTTGCATTGCCTTTTCTCTGTTTTGCAACTGCGAACGCGTCTGTTGGCATTCTATTATTATGTTTTCGGGTTTATAATGCAGACGCACGGCCGTCTCTACCTTATTTACGTTCTGCCCACCAGGACCCGAAGAACGGAAGGTTTCCCATTCTATATCGGCAGGATTGATATTTATTTCTATGTTTTCATCAATGATAGGGTAGGCATAAACCGAAGCAAAAGAGGTATGACGTTTGTTGGCAGCATCAAAAGGAGAAAGTCTTACCAAACGATGAACACCGTTTTCGCCTTTAAGGTATCCGTAACAGTATTTGCCGCTTATTTCCAATGTAACATTTTTATAGCCTGCCACATCGCCTTCTTGGGAAGACACTTCTTCAACTTTATAACCGTTTCGTTCCGCCCAACGAATATACATACGCATAAGCATAGACACCCAATCGCAACTTTCCGTACCGCCCGCTCCCGAGTTAATGGTAAGAATAGCGTCCAAAGTGTCTTCCTCCGCTCCAAGCATCTTCTTAAATTCCAAACTCTCAATCTTCTTTGTAACTTTTTCTATATCTGCCTCCAATTCCTCTTGCGATACATCTCCCATATCAAAAAATTCTTTCAAGACTTTTAAGTCCTCAAAAGCGGAATTGACATTTTGATATTCCGTTACAACGTCTTTAAGAGAAGAAATCTCTTTAAGAAGTTTTTCCGCACTTTTGGGGTCATTCCAAAAGTCGGCTGCCTCGGTTAGAGTTTGTTTTTCTTTTATTGTTTTTTGCTTATCGGCGATGTCAAAGACACCTCCATAGATCTTGAAGCCGCAACTCAAAATCTTTGATAGTTTCTTCTGTTGTCATTGTATATTGATTTTTTGTTTTTATAAATACGAAAATATTTATCTTTTATTGTGTTATGCTCTTGCAAGCTAAAGCAGCAGTAGAAAAGGCTATTTGAAGATTGTAACCTCCCGTGTCGGCATCCAAATCCAAGAGTTCGCCGGTGATATACAGGTGTTTGATTTTCTTGCTTTGCATGGTGTGTTTGTCAACTTCATTCAAATCCACACCACCTTTGGTAACTATGGCTTCGTTCCATCCCATATCTCCGATGATTTCTTCTCGTCTGAATTTGAGATACCAAAGAAGACTTTTAGCATCCTTGTTTGTGAGTTTATATCCCATGGTCTTCGGGTTTATTCTACAAACTTCAAGTATTTCGCCAACCAATGGTTTTTGTACCCACTTCCGCACAATACTACTTGCATTTTCCGTACGACGTTCCTTAAAAGTGGATATTATTTCATTGTATAGTTTGTCTTTATCAATTTTCGGTTTAAAGTCTATTGTCAAAAACATTTCTTTGCCATTATCGAAATCTTCGGCAATTTCTCTTGAAAGCGACAATATTATTGGTCCCGAAACACCGTATTCATCCAAAACAATATCACCGAAGCGAGAGGCAATGACATTCTTGTCTTTGTCGGTAATATCTACTCTGCAATTCTTTATTTCAAGATTTTGCAGTTCAAACGGATAACCGCTTTGAGTTCTAAGTCCTACTAAAACAGGCAAAGGCTTTATTATTTTATGATTTACAAATTTTAGTATTTTGTACCCGTCTCCGCTTGCTCCCGTAGTGGGATAAGTTCTTCCGCCCGTGCATATAATAACGTTGTCGGCAGATATTCTTTCATTATTTGCAACAACACCGACAACTTTTCGGCTTTCTATTATAAGGTGTTTTACCTCGCAATTTTTGATAATTCTTACATTTTCGTTGTTTTCAATATCCTGTAAAAGGGCAAAGAATATATCGTTTGCTTTGTTACTTGAAGGATAAACCCTATTACCTCTTTCGGTTTTCAATTCAACACCTCTTTGCTCAAAAAAACGCATCAAATCTTTGTTATCAAACCAATAAAACGCAGGAGTAAAAAAGTCGGGATTGGAAATATGGCTCAAAAACTCTTCTCTATCACATGCATTGGTGAGATTGCAACGACCTTTGCCGGTGATACGCAATTTCAATCCACATTGATGTTTCTTTTCCAAAACAATAACATTATGTCCGTCCTTTGCAAGGATGTTGGCAGCCATAAGTCCGCTTGCACCTCCACCTATAATTAATGTTGTTTGAGTTTTTGCTGCCATAAATACGTTTTTTGAAATGTTTTTATTCGCTATATATATGATTTGACTTTGCTTTGAAGAACTTTTCGTTTTATTTGTTATCGTAACCGAAATATTTCAAATCTTTGGCATTGTTTCTCCAATTGTCTTTCACTTTAACAAAAAGATTCAAAAAAGTATGCTTGCCGCTGAAATCTTCTATATCCTTTCGGGCTTGAATGCCCACTTGTTTAATCATTCTCCCGCCTTTGCCGATTATTATATTCTTTTGGCTTTCTCTTTCAACGTATATTATTGCGCTTATACGGTCGATGTTGGGTTCTTCCTTGTATTGGTCTATTGCAACTTCAACGCTGTAAGGTATTTCTTTGTCGTAGTTAAGCAAAATCTTTTCTCTGATAATCTCGCTTGCGAAAAAACGCATAGATTTATCCGTCAATTCATCTTGTGGAAAGTAAGGCGGATTTTCGGGTAAGAAATCATAAAGCGTTTGTCGGATTTTATCAATATTGAACTTCTCTTTGGCAGAAGCTGGTATGATAACCGCACGCGGAATAATGCTCTGCCAATATTCTATCATTTGATTGACAATTTCTTGTTTTGAAATATCTATTTTGTTTAGCACCAAAACAACAGGAATTTTGGAATTGATTATTTTTTCAAAAACTTTTTCGTTTTTAAGTTTCTCACCTATTTCGGTAACTAACAAAAAAACATCGGCGTCTTTCAATGCACCGTTGATAAAACCAAGCATTTGTTCATGCAACTTATTAGCCACATTGACAATACCTGGAGTGTCGGAGAAAATCATTTGAAAATCATCTCCGTTTAGTATTCCCATAATTCTGTGTCGTGTAGTCTGAGCCTTATAAGTAATGATACTAAGACTTTCTCCCACTAAGGCGTTCATCAAAGTACTTTTGCCTACATTGGGATTACCGATAATATTAATAAATCCTGACTTCATGCTGAGGGTACCTGGTGAGATTCGAACTCACGACAACCGGAACCACAATCCGGTGCTCTAACCGCTGAACTACAGATACCATTTCTCTGAAAATCTTAAAAGCCAATTTAATTTGACCACTTAGAATTTTCGGTTTGCAAATTTACGATGTTTATTTGAACTGACCAAATTTTTCAAGATTATTTTTTCTTTTTGATTGTTTTTCTCCTACTGCAATACATTTTATATTGCATTAAAATAACGTGAGTTCAACGAAATTAATCAAAAGATTATCAGAAGATTAAATATCTTGTAACACCCAATAGTAAGAAAGATGTTTATGAATTTGTATGATTAATATATTTTACGTTTTATTCAAATGCTGCAAACATTTGAAGAATTATTCTCACATTTTTTGGAAAGATGTATAATTCACGTATTTCCAATAATTAAATCCGTCAAACCCATGTTAGTTTATTTCACCGATTCGTACTGTTCATGGCAAGCACACAAACAAGTTTATCCGTTAATGATGAACAATTCTCTATATAAGGAGTTTTAACTGTTCATGGCAAGCACACAAACAAGTTTATCCGTTAATACGTCGTCCCTAAAGGAACTGATTTCTCCACAGTTACGACCAAATTTATTAAGAAAATACAGATTAAGTTGAACCGACGACCTAGAGAGAAGCCAAATTTCTCAACTTCTATTATAGATATTATAGAGTTTTTAGACATTTTCACTAAATTGCATTTGCCCTTGGACTCTGCAAATTTATATTAGGAATGTTTCTTATTGTAAAAACACGACGAATCGTTTTGTCATTCGCGCTATTTTTGCTAAATTTGCAAATTATATAGCAATAGTTATGCAAATGAAGCGGATAAATTTGCTGAAAATAGTGCTTGCGGAACAAGGTAAAACCAGAAAATCGTTGGCGCATGCATCATTAAGTAAGAATGAATCGACAATCTCTCTTTGGTGTACAAACGAAGTTCAACCTTCGGTAGAAACACTATAGACGATTGTCGAAACCTTAAATATTGAAATTAAAGAATTACTTTGTTTTACGTAAATAACGTGAGTTCGACGAAATATAATAGTCTAAAAAAGCGGTGATTAGCGAAAATTGTTGTAATTTTATAGTATCAAAAAAAAGAATAAAAACAATAATCGCTATGATCACCGAGAGCAAAGTTACAGAATTATTTTGTATGGCAGATGACTTTTGTAAGTT
>OMYR01000057.1 GCA_900315335.1 uncultured Bacteroidales bacterium | reverse complement strand
AGCTGACATTCCTTTCTTTCTATATCGTGTCGTCACAATCTTTGGTTAGCCGAGTTGTAAACGCCACGGAATTTTTCACCTGCGCCGGTTTCTCCGTTAAAACGTACATCGTATGGATGCACCTGAAATACATCTTCGCAAGAAACAAAAAGTATTACGATAAATAATAATGTTATACTTTTCAAAAAACGAAATGATGATTTACCAAAAAGAAAGTCTTGCGTGCTTACGGTTAAACGATTGGTTGTTTTTCCGATGTTTCTCATAAGTTCAAATTCTTTAATATGTATTTGTCAGTATATATTGCTTAGCGTTTGTTTGTCCTGCAAAATTAGAACTATTCCACTAAAACGCAAAATTGTTTCACCGTTTGGAACACAAATTACTCTATTTGGAACATTAATCACTCTAATCGCAAAAATAGTTACGGACACTAATAAAATAGTGTCCGTAACTAATTCAATGATGTTTAATATTATTTTTTAATATTAAGTATTCATTTTAGTAACGTCTTATCAGTAATTATATTTAACAAAAGCCTCCATTGCTTCGTAACATGGCAAACCAAGTCTGTGATACAACTCGGCAGTGGCTCTGTTTCTGTCCTCAGCTCTTTGCCAAAACAATCTCTCGTCCTTACCTAAGAACGGGGCGCTTTCCATTTGCGACTGATGTTTTAATATAGACTTTCTTTTGGATAGTAATTCTTCGGGCGACATAGGAACACACATTTCTATGTTTTCTATCTCCCACTCTGCCCAAGCACCTCTATACATCCAAACTCTACAATCTTTCAGCCAGTCATCTTCTTTCCCGCTTTGCTTAAACTCATTCAAAGCCGCCAAAACAACGTCAGTGCATTTCTTATGTGTTCCGTGAGGGTCGGCTAAATCACCTGCAACGTATATTTGATGAGGTTTGATTTGCTCTATCAAATCCATAACGATTTTAACGTCTTTCTCGCTCACAGGAAGTTTCTCAATCTTACCACTTTCATAAAACGGCAAGTCAAGAAAATGTACCTTGTTCAAAGGAATATTATTGAATGTGCAAGCAGTACGTGCCTCTCCCCTACGAATTAAACCTTTAATCGTTAAAACATCTTTCGTATCAAAGTCGCCTACCTTTTTATTATTTAGGAATTGTTTTATTTCTTTGTACTTATTGGTGATAACATCGTCCTTTGAATCGGAAAACAATTGATTAAAGCCATTGATAAAATGAAGAAACCTCATCACTTCCTCGTCCCCAACGGCTATGTTGCCGCTTGTTTGATACGCAATATGTACATCGTGATTTTGTTTGACAAGTCTTTGTATCGTGCCGCCCATAGATATGACATCATCGTCGGGGTGTGGAGAAAAGACAATAACACGTTTAGGATACGGCACTGCTCTTTCAGGTCTGAACTCGTCATCTGCGTTTGGTTTTCCGCCAGGCCAACCGGTTATGGTACGTTGCAAATCATTAAAGACCTTTATATTCGCATCGTAAGCCGAACCATATAAAGCCAAGAGTTCCGAAAGTCCGTTTTCGTTGTAGTCTTTATTGGTTAGTTTCAATATAGGTTTGCCCGTTTTCTTGCAGAGCCAAACCAACGCACTGCGAACCAATTTATCGTTCCATACGCACGAAGTTACCAACCACGGATTTATAATTCTTGTCAATTTACTTGCAGCCGACAAATCCACCACAACGTGTGCATCATTGTGAGTTTGTAAATACGAAGCGGGAATACTGTCGGTTACATTACCCTCAACGGTATTGCGAATCATATCCGCTTTTTCCTCGCCCCAAGCCGTAAGAAATATCTTCTTGGATTGCAATATGGTTTGCACACCCATAGTTATCGCACACGGAGGAACAGATTCCGAAGTGTCGAAAGTCATCGACATCTCCTCTCTTGCAAGTTCATCGATAAGTATCAAACGCGTCAAAGACGTATGTGTTGAACCCGGTTCGTTAGTTGCTATATTTCCACTACGACCTATACCCAACAGCATTATATCGATACCACCGAAACGTTCAATATCCTTTTCGTACAACGAGCAATATGTTTGCAATCGCTGTTGTGGTATTTTCCCGTCGGGTGAAAAGATATTCTTTTCATCTATATCCACTTTATCCAACAGCCTTCGTCTTAACTGAGATATTGAACTATGATTTTTTTCGTCCTGCAACGGATAATATTCGTAGGCATTAAACACCACCACGTTCGCAAAACTTATTTTGTCTTCCTTATGTCGTCGTACCAACTCGTCATAAACCGGTGTCAAGGAGTTACCTGTTCCAAGTCCCAACACGCAATATTGTCCGTCCGATTGCTTTTTTAGTATCTCTTTAACTACAATATCTGCCAAATGGATTACCGCTCCATCTATATCGGGAAAAATATCCGTTGATATTTTCTCCATTCTCGTTATTTCCGATTGCTCAACTGCTGTCTGCGGTGCATATAACTTCTGCGGAACATCAACCAACGCTATTTGTGATGATAAATTCAAATTCATAAGTTAATTTTTCCCTTCTATATCCTTAAAATACTTATATGTCGAGACCTTCAACTCATCTGTCGATTCTTCATCGCAAACTATCAAACCTTTCGGATGATTTTGCAAGGCACTTATCGTCCACATCTGCGTTATCGGACCTTCTATCGCTGCTTGCAACGCACGTGCCTTGTTATGTCCATTGACAAGAATCATGACTTGCTTTGCCTCCATAACGGTTGCAATTCCTACCGTCAAAGCCTGATGAGGAACTTTATTGATGTCGTTATCAAAGAATCTGCTGTTTGCTATGATAGTGTCTGTTGTCAATGTCTTTACCCTTGTACGAGAAGAGAAAGATGAACAAGGTTCGTTAAACGCCAAGTGTCCATCGGGACCGACACCGCCCACAAACAAATCAATACCGCCAAACCTCTTTATCTCCGTCTCATAATTCTCACACTCCGCATCCAAATCCTTTGAGTTGCCGTCTATTATATGTATGTTCTCGTTTGGACAATCAACATGATTAAAAAAATTACGGAACATATAATTATGATAACTTTCAGGGTGCGAAGTTTCCAATCCTACATACTCGTCCATATTAAACGTAACAACATTTTTGAAACTTACCTTCTTTTGCTCGTAAGCCTTTATCAACTCTTCGTACATTCCCAACGGCGTTGAACCGGTCGGCAAGCCCAAAACAAAATTTTTTCTCTCTTTTGTCGGTACAAAAGCGTTTATCTTTCTTATCACATACTCCGCCGCCCAAACCGACATAGCTTTATAATCTTTCTCAATGACAACTCTCATACTCTTTTATTGCTATTTAATGTTTATTGTTTTGTGTTATTCTATTATCTGTTTAGATGTGTCGCTCTTTTGCTTATCATCGTTTTGCGTTTTCTCTATCAGCAACGGCAATTTGTGCTGTTCGTGTTCTGCGACATTTTCTTTTTTAATCAAATCCAACAACGCCTTTGCCGGTTGGTAATCTTCTTGTGCGGACTTGCGAAGATAAAACGTTGCCTTCTCAATATTCTTATCCACACCCATACCATAATAATAAAACTTGCCTACTTTGTATAACGCCTGCTTATCCTCGCTACGCGAAGCCGTAAAATAATATCTGAACGCAGTCTTATTGCTTTTCTCCACCGCATCTCCAATCTCATACATATTGCCAAGCGTAATCATTGCAGCGGTATTACCATTGTCTGCACTCTTTGTAAGCCAATAAACCGCTTTGTCTTTATCAATCGCAACGCCATTTGTTCCATTCAGATAATGCTTAGCCATTTCGTATTGAGCATTTGGATTTTCAATCTCTTTGTTTTGCGTTTGCTCCTGCTCATCTTGTGTTACGCTCTCGCTCAAAGTCTCGGTTGTGGTTTGTGTTATAGGCATTATAGATGAAGAATTTCTGCTCATATAGTAATAATACACAGCCACCCCTGCACCAATGACAATGATACACCCCAAAACAATAATCCAAACCTTTTTCGTATTATTGTTTCTTTTCAAACGTTCTATTTCTTGCTTATCTGCTTCAATTTTCTGTCTTAATGCAGCTATCTCGTTTTGTTTCGTTTCTTCCGAAGATGCGCTCTCTTTTTTTACCAAATCTTTCAATGAAGTTTTTGATTGCTCTGTCATACCGCTATATTTATTTTGTTTTGCAAAATTAATATATTTTACAAGAAAATCCCTTACTTTATTTACAAATACATTTGTCTAAAATTCATAATAACCCTATCAAATACCTTTAAGCCAATCCATAGTATTAACTCCATCGGCGTAATCCGTAAATATCGGTTTTTGACAAGAGCCAAAACCAACAAAACTAACACCATCAACATTTAACTCTCCGTTCATCGCAACGCATTGCAAAGTATCTTTTTGCTGTTCAATTATAGTTGCAAGGTCTTCAACAGTATTGTAATACGAATAATTGACAACAGCAACAGGAGAATATAATTCCTCATTTTCTCGCAACAATATCGGAATTGCCTCGACAAAAGCGATGTTATTCATAATCATAATAGCCTTTTGGTAATCATAATTGTTACGATACTTGTTATGATTGATGATATCCGAATATCTCAAAAGGTTTTTGCTTAAAAAAGTAAAATCATAGTTTTGCGGAACAAACAAATGAGAAACACTGCGACAACCTTGCGAAAAATAAAGGCAAATATCGTCTTCAAGCCCAGAAATATCATCGTTTTCTGTAATAATTGCAACACTATGTCGGCTCTTTCGGATTATATGTTTAGTGTTTGAAAAATACTGTTCAAAGACAAGAGATGAAGAATCGCTGCCGGTGGCAATGACTCCGTGGATATTGTCTTTGTTGTTCAATGTATCGGGTGCGATGTATCGGATTTTGGATTTAATTTCAGGCAGAATGAGAGTCAATCTTTCGAGAAGAAAAGGGATAATGGTCTTGTCGTTGGACGAAAGTTTGATAACAGCATTACAACCTGAGAGCAGCACGCACATAATGTCGTGAAAAGCAACGGCAGGTATGTTGCCCGCACACACGATAAGAATGTTTTTATTTTGTTCAATCGTTGTATTTAATTGAAACCCGTGAGCGATGAGTTCGTTTGCCACAAGATTTTTATCGTTTAGCAAATGGCAAAGATTGTTTAAGGCTGTACGCTGCATGAATTGCAAGAACCAAGGGTTTTCTGCTTCTGCCCTGTTCATCATTGTGCGATAAGGCTCGGCAAACAGCCCTTCTCTAATATCGTTGCCAAGAAGATAAAAAGCGTTTATTATATCGTTTATTGTCATAATAGTCGTAAATTTTTAATAATATCACTCGTTTTACCCGTATATGTTATTGCAAAATTAGTATTTAACACTATTTCACTGATGTTAAACATTAATAAATTAGTGTTAAACATTATTTCAGTGTTATCAGACATTAATTTTCTATCTTCTCGCAATATCTTTATATAATGTCTGCAAAAGGATTTTTCCGCTTTGTTCGTTAAAGGCGTTTGTACCCAAAAGACGTTTTTTGGCATCATTATCCCACACGACTATGTCATCGTCGGTGATAAATCCGAAGCCGTTGGTAAAAACATAGAATGCGTAGTTTTCGTATTTAGCACCCAAAACATCACGAGAGTAAATAAAATCATCGGTCGGTAAGTTCATCGCCGACAAAATGGTCTTGGCAATATCGGTTTGATTAACCAATGTGGTTATTGTTTGCGGCGTTGAGATTACTCCACCCGTGAATAGCATAGGAATATGATACAATTCAGGGTCTTGTCTATTAAGTTTTTCTGGCGAACTCGAAGCGTGGTCGGCAACCAATACGATTAATGTGTTGTTCCATAAAGAGGATTGTTTTAGTTTATCAAGGAACTGACCAAGACAATCGTCGGTGTAGGCAACGCTATTGACGTATTTGTCTTTGAACTTGTGGAAATCGACATCAAAAGGTTCGTGAGAAGAAAGAGTTAATAAGGTTGTGAAAAAAGGTTTTGAAGCATCGTAACCATTTATACGCTTAAAAAGATAGTCAAACATTATCCTGTCATTAACACCCCACTTGCTCATTCGTTCTTTTGGCGAAAAGGATTTGTAATCTATGACGTTTTTGTAGCCCGAGCCGTAGAAATAACTACGCATATTGGCGAAATTAACATCACCTCCGTAAATCATTTCGGTATTGTAGTTTGCCTTTGATAAAGTCTTGGCAATGGAAGGCAATGTTGAGGATTTTTCGGGGTATTTTATGATTGACATATCGGGCTGTGCGAGAAAACCGCTTAACACCGAGACAATACCTCTATCGGTTCTCATACCGTTGCTATATGCTCTGTGAAAAGTTATAGACTGCTTGGCAATAGCATTCAAATTAGGCGTAACTTCTTTGCCTTCATAAACGGATTTAACACCGTTTGCCGCTCCAATAAATCGTCCCGAAAAACTCTCCAATAGGATTACCACCACATTTGGACGTTTGTTCGTCAGCCATGCCTCATTGTTTAGTTTATCTTGTTTAAGCAATTGATTAAAACTTTTGACAGCAAAATCGTCATCATAAAAACGGCATTTATTGGAGAAGTTCTCCTTTTTGGTTAATGAGTACATCAAGTTAAACTCGGGATTGACGGCTGCAAGGTTTAGGTTTTGGTTGTCGCAATAATAAACCATTCCCACGTTTGCCGTTGCTGTTGAAATGCCGCCACGAGTACATACGACAAGTATTGGCAAACAAAGGACAATAAGCAATGTTGTTAAGGCTTTTTGTAACACTGTGTCGGTGCGGGATATGTTTGCTAACCTGCCTACGGTCTTAATATATATAAATAGCATAGGGATAAAGTAGATTGCAAAGCAAAGTAAAAACTTCAAAACATCTTTGAAAGTTACACTATTAAGACTTTCCCCGAAATCTCTAAGATAAAAAAGCAATGTCGTATCGATATGAAAACCCCAATACGAAAACAGTACGCAATCGACTGCAAAAATTATGGAAAGTAAGGCTAAAATTATTGTGTTGTATATCTTTAATATCTTTTTAAGGTCAAAAGATATAAAGATATGCAACACAAATATCAATACAGGAATGAAAACAAAATACGCCGCAAAACACCAATCCAACTTCAAACCATGTGTAATTACCGCTAAGAAATCGGAAAACTTTACGCCTTTAATAGGATTGAAGAGCATAAACAATGGTTTCTGCACCACAAAACAAAAAATCCAAAAGACGTAATTCGCTAATAGCGTTGCAAAATATTTTGCTTTCACTTCTTAATATCGTTTTATTTAGCGTTTGCAATCATTCCACGTTGCATAAGAAGATATTTAAGTTCGGGTTTCTTTCCTCTAAAACGCAAATACTGTTCGTCTGCGTCGTTAGTACCACCGTGTGCAAGCACGAAATTCTTGAATTTGTCGGAGACTTGCTTATTAAAGATGTCGCCGGTTTCTTTCCAAGCCATAAAAGCATCGGCATCTAACATCTCGCTCCAAGTATAACAATAATAACCGGCAGAATATCCGCCACCGAAGATATGTGTAAAGTAAGTACTTCTGTAACGTGGAGGTATCTGAGACGGAAGTTTGATTGCTTGCATTGCTTTGGCCTCAAAATCCTGTAAATTTATAGTGTCATTAGCGCCGATTAAGTGCATCTGCATATCCAACCAAGCGGCAGCCAACAATTCTGTGAAGATAAATCCTTGATTAAATGTGCCGGCGGCTTGGATTTTATTTACCAAAGACTGAGGTATAACTTCGCCTTTTTCATTTTTAGCATAAGTTTTCAAAACTTCGGGTTGCATACACCAATGTTCAGCCAATTGTGAAGGAAGTTCAACGAAATCGGTCGGAACATTAGTTCCTGATGTTGAAGGATAAGTTCCGTCGGAAAGAAATTCATTGGTTGCGTGTCCCATTTCGTGGAATACGGTTGCAACTTCATCGGCTGTAAGTGTCGTCCTGCCATTCTGCTTTGCGTAATTGAAACAAACCTGAATGATTGGATCAATGTTTTTACCTTTATATTTATATTGTGGAGTGAATGCAGTACACCATGCTCCACCGCTCTTTCCGTTGCGAACGTATGCATCAAAGTACAAAATACCTTTATGTTTGCCGTTGGCATCTTTTACTTCATAAACATCAACGTCATCAGCGTAAGTCTTAACATTATCTAATTTCGTAAAAGTCAAACCATACAAACGGGTGATATTATCAAAACAACCTTTCTTTACATTCTCTATCTCAAAGTAAGGACGTGTCTGTTCTTCGTCCAAATCATAACGCAGTTTTTTCAACTTCTCAGCATAATAGTACATATCCCAACCTTCAAGTTTTGCGTTTTTCTCGTCTTTGGACAACATATTCTGAAATTCTTTTATGTCATTATTGGCTGTCTGAACGGCATACTGCAAACAATAATCCATAATAGAATCCGCTGCCTTCGGTGTTTTTGCCATTCTTTCCTCCAACTGCCAAGATGCGAAGTTTTCGTAACCAAGTATATTCGCCATTTGGGCTCTTAGATGAAGAATTTGCTCAGTTATTTTGTTGTTGTCGTATTGATTTCCATTGTTACCGCGATTTATTCGTGCTTGGAAAATCTGCTGACGAAGGCTTCTGTTGTCGCTATAAGTCAAAAACGGTAACACACTTGAATTATCCAATGTGAAAATCCATTTACCCTCTTGCTTTTGTTCCTTAGCAGTCTGTGCTGCATTGTCAATAAGCCATTGAGGTAAGCCTTTCAAATCTTCTTTATTGGTGATAACTAATTTATAATTCTTAGTTTCTGCCAAAACATTAGCATTGTATTTATCGTTCAAGGAAACCAATTGTTGATTAACCTCTTTAAGTTGTTTTTTCTTGTCTTTATCCAACAAAGCACCATTGCGAACAAATCTGTCATAAGTTTTCTTCAACAGATGTTGTTGTTCCTCTGAAAGATTTTCTTTACTGCGATTGTCCCAAACAGTCTTTATACGATTGAATAGTTTTTCGTTCAAATTAATCTCTGCGTCGTGATTAGCCGTCAGAGGCGAAATTTTTTCTTGCAGGCTCTGTAATTCGTCGTTGGTATTGCAACCTATCATATTTGCATAAACAAGACTAACTCTTCTAAGTAACGCTCCACTATAATCCAATGCCTCTATCGTGTTGGCAAAAGTTGGTTTTTCACTGTTATTGATTATCGAATCAATCTCTTTGTTATGAATTTTTATAGCCTCAACAAATGCAGGCTCATAGTCCTTTACTTGAATTTTATCAAAAGGAACAGTCTCAAACGGAGTATCCCATTCCATTAAAAGCGGATTGGTTACTTCCTTGTTAGCACATCCGCCAAAGAATAATACCGCTGCACTACACATTGCAAATAATGTCTTTTTCATATATGTTATGTTTTTATAATTTTCTATTTTTTGTCCTTTTCATCTTGATGGGACGCATTTACCGTCTTTTTGAATTTGAATTTCGGTTCTTCGCCGTTTCTCAATCTCTTTATATTTTTTCTGTGTGTCCAAAGAATAAACAACGCCACCAGTACCGAAAAAATAGCCATCGGTATTGTGATATCTTCGTGCTTTGGTAGCCAAAGTTTGCTTGTCAAATAAATTATCGGAAACGATACTGCCGCCGCCATTGAACTTACAGAAATATATTTGGTAAGAATAAAAGTCAATACAAACACTCCCAAAACAAAAGGAATGATATTGTTGAACAACCCTATCACTGCTCCAAGCATCGTTGCCACACCTTTGCCACCCTTAAAGCCTGCAAAAATAGGTAAGGCGTGTCCGATAACCACTATTATCGCAACAGCCAATGAGTAATAAGAATAATCGTTCAACCAGCCCCAATCTCTAAAAAACGAACCGAATACATTTGCCGACAAATACACTGCCGTCCAACCTTTCGCCACGTCCAACGCCAATACTATCAATCCCGGCAACAATCCCAACACTCGTATTGTATTGGTTGCCCCTGCATTGTGCGAGCCCTCCTTTCTAACATCCGTTCCGAAGAAACTTTTGCCTATCCAAACAGCCGAAGGAATACTTCCTAATAGGTATGCAACCACACAACCTAAAAACAATTGTAACGCTCTGTATATTGTAAATTCAGCCATACCAATCAATTTTTTTGTTAAAACATTTTGCAAAGATAGTAAATATTATCAAACTTTTAGTGTATAAAAACGCAAATCCATAGTCTGAAAATTTTATCGTTTTATTATCAATCGTTTATGCAATAAATGATATAAAAACAATAATCTCTCTTATCGCAAAATTAGTGTTTAACACTATTTCAATAGTGTTAAACACTAATTTACTAATCAGGGACACTAAAAAATTGTTTAGCCTTATTATTTTTACCGCATCATTTCAAGATTGAATCTTTATACATAAAAGCTGAGTTTTACAAATAAAATAAAAGCCGTTATTTAACGTTACCATTTTTATGAAAGACTTTAACAACTTAAAAACCGATGACAATTTAACGATTTCGCACTTGCAATTTTTCCCTTGTGTGAAACAACTTGCAATGTTTGAAAATAAAGGAAAAGTAAGCATAGATGTTTTTGAAAATTTCCCAAAACAAACTTTTAGAAATCGTGCCACAGTGTTGTCTTCGCAAGGTCTTTTGAATATAATCGTACCTGTCAAAAAGAAAAGTAAGGGGAAAATTTTAACTCGTGATATAGAAATATCTTATAGTGAAAAATGGAATACGGAAGCGTGGCGCACTATTTTTTCTTGCTATGGTAAAAGTCCGTTTTTCATATATTACGCCGATAAAATCAAGGAAATCCTTTTCCAACAACATACTTATTTAATGGATTTGAACTTCCATATCTTTGAATTTTTGAAACAATCCATGCATTTGCAATGCGAATTGTTTTTAACCTCTCATTACATTGAACGAATGCAAGACAATTATCGTGAGGCCTTTTTACCAAAAGACAGAATCAAGGACGGAGAAAATCTTGCATCGTATTACCAATGTTTTGACGATAAATTCGATTTTCAAACCAATCTTTCGGCTTTGGATTTGTTGTTTAATCTTGGTAACGAGTCGGGAGAATATCTTAGAAATGCAATCCGATAGTTGTTCCAAACGAGAAAGTTGAAAAAGGCTGCGTGTTACTATCTACTTTCAACGTAGTATGATTGTAATCGGCGTAAAGACGCAAGAAAACACGCTCATCAGTCCAAATATTAGTGAAAATACCAAAAGAATATTGCAGATGAGTTTGCTTCGGCAAGGTCGTATAAAACTGAATAGTCTTTTGTGCAACATAAGATAATCCGACAGCAGCACGCATTCCCACAAAAATTCTGTGAAACACAGGATAAGAAGCCACTAACCCCATTTCGGCAGAAGATATATTGAACAGTGAATCTCCCTCCCCCCTAAAATCTTCGTTTTTCAACCAATAGCCATCACTTTTTGTGCGAACGGTAAGCCCGATATTAGGACTAAGAAAATAAGAACCCTCAATTCCGAAACTGCTTCCCGAATGAATGGTGTATTTCATATTGTTGTTGCCTCGTTGCGGGTTGTTGTTGCCTCGTTGCGGGTAATCGTTCAAAGGAATGTTATATGAAAAATAAAGATTTGCGTAATGAGGTTTTTCTTTTAAGAAATCTTCTTTTGAAACAATGAAAGAATTGTGTGTTTTGTTATTAAACCACCAATCTGTCAAAGCATACGAAATTTCTGTTGTCAATACACCGATACTTGCTCCAGCCATAACATCGTGCATCCAGTGTCTGTTATTCATAACACGCGAAATGCCGACTACGGTTGCCGCACTAAAACCGGCAATGCTTATCCACGGATATTGGTCTTTGTATTCTTTACTCAAAATACTCGCTCCGACAAAAGCAAAAGCCGTATGACCGGATGGAAAAGACTTAAAACCTCCCCAATCAGGCCTTAACTCGGAGTAATTATTCTTAACAAGCATCACAGTCGATAATTCCAAAGCGTAAGATAACAAAACGCTTGCATTAAATTGCTTCCAAGAAGAATGACCATTAAGCCCAAAAGATTTTAATGCGTAAGCAAAAGCCAAGGGAGAGAACTGCAAATAATCGTCATAGTGATAACGAAAATTCGGTATTGAACCGTTACGAATTTGTCTGAAATTAATATCTTTATTCTTATACAAAAGAGTGTTTAATGCCAAAGGGACGGCAACGTATGTGGATTGGAATATTGGGGAAGCAAAAAAAGAATTGATTTTATCTGTGTTCGATTTTTCTTTATGTTGTAAGGAATCCAAAACAAGAGATGTTTCTTTGTCATTTGCTTTAATCGGTACAGCATAACAAAGAAACAAAAAAAGAAAGACTGCACAAAAAACATTGTTTATATTTATGCGTGCAGTCTTTTCATTCATCGATATATTAGAATGGTAAATCGTCCGAATCTTCCGCAGGAATTTCATTTTCTATCGTGCCGTTCGTAGGTTGATTACTCATAGGCGGCTGTTGATATGTAGGTTGAGGCTGTGGAGCAGGTTGTTGCATTTGAGTTGGTTGGGATGCGTATGGTTGTTGTGGCATCTGAGGTTGCCCCATAGGCTGTTGAGCGTATGGTTGTGAGTATTGAGGGTATGGTTGTTGCGGTGTAGCAGAAGCAAATGTGGCAAAATCGTTGCAACGACAATCAGTATACCAACGTTCGTTATATTCTCTTGATTCAATAGTAAATGTTATTTTTACAGTTGTACCCAAAGGAAGGGTTTTCAATGCAGCCAATTTATCTTCACCCCATACCGAAAACGCTACCTTACGAGGAAATTGTTCCTCTGTCTCTATCACAAATCCGCCTCTTGCCCATGGTCCTCTTGCAGACTCTCCTCTTGTTTCGGGCAATAACAACATTAATTTTCCTATTATGTCCATTTTATTTTTTGTTTTTATCGTTATACCAAACTATCTACACTTGTAAATAGCATGCGATTTGAGAGAATTAGTGTTTAACACTAATTTGGTGATGTTTAACATTATTTTATCAGTGTTACACACTAATTCTGCCAAATCATTATTTATTTTATTGCTGTTTAACTTTAAGCCATTTATCTAACCAATCAAAGAAGTTTCTTTGCCAAAGAATACCGTTTTGTGGTTTCAAAACCCAGTGTGTCTCGTCAGGGAAATAAAGATAACGTGCAGGAATACCACGATTAAGTGCGGCATTGTAAGCAGCCATACCCTGAGAAGCCACGATACGAAAATCAAATTCGGAGTGAATAACCATAATAGGTGTATCCCACTTATCAACGAACAGATGCGGCGAGTTTGCGTAAGATTTCTTTACCTTAGGGTCTTTACTCCAATAAGGACCGCCCAAATCCCAATTAACAAACCACATTTCTTCGGTCTCCAAATATTGTTGTTCCAAATTAAACATACCATTGTGGGCGATAAAAGCCTTAAATCTCTTGTCGTGATGTCCGGCAAGCCAATAAACACTGTAACCTCCGAAACTTGCACCTACTGCACCCCTATGGTCTTTATCAACATAACTTTCTTTTGATACTTCATCGATAGCCGTGAAATAATCTCTCATACATTGTCCGCCGTAATCGCCGCTGATTTCTTCCAACCACTCTTGACCAAATCCAGGAAGACCTCTACGATTAGGAGCAACGATGATATAACCGTTAGCAGCCATAATCTGGAAATTCCATCTGTAAGACCAGAACTGAGAAACGGTGCTTTGAGGACCGCCTTCGCAATAAAGTAATGTAGGATACTTTTTGGTAGAATCAAAATCAGGCGGATAAATTACCCATGTGTGCAAATCTTTACCGTCGGTGGCTTTCAACCAACGTTCTTCAACCTTACCCCATTTAACTTTTGCCATAAGGTCGTCATTAACCGTAGAAATTTTTGTTTCTTTGCCACTCTTTTCATCAACGCTCCATATCTCAATAGGATTGGACATACTCATTCTTGTCGCAATCAACTTGCCACTTGTAGGAATGACAGCAGTGTAATCACATACGGAATTAGTGATTTGTTTAATCTCTTTGGTCTGCAAATCCAATTTATAGATATTGTCTTTTGCGTGATAATCCGAAACAAAGTATATATACTTGTTGTCAGAAGAGTAATTCAATCCGTTAGCATTTTGATCGAAATTTTCTGTCATATAAGTAACTTGCTTTGTTGCGAAATCATAAACCATAAGACGGATTTTGTCTGCCTCATAGCCGTCTCTTTCCATGCTTTCCCACGCAATGGTTTTGCCGTCATTAGAGAAAACAGGATTTTGGTCGTAACCCATCATTCCTTGTGAAATATTCTCGGTTGTTTTCTTCTCCAAATCATAGATAAATATATCGCTGTTGGTCGAATAAGCGTATTCCTTACCGACTTTCTTTCTGCAAGTGTAAGCAATTCTCTTACCGTCATTACTCCAAGCGATTTGCTCCATACCACCCCACGGACGCATAGGACTTTCAAACTCCGTACCGTCCAAAAGATTGATACCCTCTTTTACTTTTGAGCCATCAAATTCTGCAACAAACGGTTGAGGAATATTATCTACCCAATTGTCCCAATGTCTGTACGCAAGGTCATCGTTAATTCTGCCGGTAGTTTTGTCCAAGCCTTCTTTCAAATAAGCATATTTATCTTTCTTTGCCAAAGCTCTCACATAAACTATATGTTTGCCGTCGGGAGCGTAAGAAAATCCCTCCAAATCGCCTTCTTTGAAGTCCGAAATTTTCTTTCTTGACGTTCCGTCCAAATTCATTTCATAGATATTTACGTCATCTGCGTCAGCATAAATAAAACCTATCTTATCGCCTTTCGGATTGAAGATAACATTAAACTCACTATTCTTTGTCTGAGTCAGTTGTTTAACATTGCCACCGTCAGAATCCATAATATAAACTTCGGCATTACCTTTATTTTGTTTTATATCGTAATACGTAACGGTATAAAGCACCTTGCTTCCGTCAGGAGAGACACTAACGTCCCCTATCCTACCAAAAGACCATAAAACCTCAGGAGAAAGCACTCCGTTCTTGACCTCGATTTGAGGTTTTCCGATAGCATCTTTATCTTTGACGCTTTGCTGTTGGCAACTTGTAAATGCAAGAATTGCAGATAAAGCACCCAAAATCAACTTTCTATTCATATCATTTTGTTTTGTTATAATCAGTTTTGCAAAATTACGAAAAAAACAAAGACAAGAAAAATTATTACCGCAAAAAAACTTTTCAGCACCGCTTTACCCCGTCTTAAATATTTGATTTCCCCGTAAGGAATTTTTAATGTTTATAAGCATTTACCAATGTTTAAAACTATTTTATTAATGTTTAACATTATTTTATCAGTGTTAAACACTAATTTGACAGTATCACTGAAAAATTTTTACTTATCGAACATCATTGCAGCGAAATTATAAAACAAGCATAAAATGTCTCTTATATCGCTACGAGAAAGCAATAACAGACAACTTTCTTATATAAAAAATTCGCTAAAAAAGGTATTCAAAAAAATTTCTTTTGAAACAAATACTATACACAATGGAAATAATATTTTTTTACTTCTTTTTTCAAAAAATTTTCGTCCAATTGGTCGGACGCATTGTGTATTCCCTTAATTTCTCCGTTCTTAAAAAGAATATTTATCTGCTGGTCGTTAAACGAATAGGCACGGTTGTGCATTTCGTCAGTCGTTGTGAAATATACTTTTATATCTTCCTTTGAAAAACCCTTATCTTTGTGGCGTTCAAACAATGACCGGTAATGTTTTTCCAACTCTTCGTTTGAGTATTTCTCGTTTTTAACAAAGATTTTTCCTATCTCACGATTTACCAGAGAGTACGCAAGAAAAGAAAGTATCTTATCACTATGATTTGACCACGTTTTGACGGCAGACCATATATCGGTATCGTCCAAAAGAATAAATTTAGACAATGCTTCTTCGTTATCGATGTTTTGAGGTCCCTTTTCAAGAAAATAATATAAGTTGCGACTTATCGGGTAATCGATTATATCAAGTCTGTTTTCGTCTGCCAAAAATTTTGCACGGCGAAGAATATTTCTTAGCAAGCAATCCGCTCCGACAACAGTCTTGTGCATATACACCTGCCAATACATCAAACGACGGGATATGATAAATTTTTCTATGCTATACACACCCTTTTCGTCTATTACCAGCTCGTCGTTGTGAATGGAAAACATACTCATAATTCTATCCGTTCCAATGACACCTTCACTCACACCTGTAAAAAAACTGTCCCTTGTCAAATAATCCAATCTGTCAATATCCACTTGGGAAGAGACCAACTGATGCAAAAACTTCTTTTCGTATTTGTCTTCAAAGATTTCTATAACCTCGTTTTCGCAACCGAGTTTTTGCATTATACGTTTGGAAATTTCTTCGTGATGACACGAAAAAAAGAAATGTTCCAAACAATGAGAAAATGGAGAATGCCCTGTATCGTGAAGTAATATCGCTTTTATGGTTGCTTCATATTCTGCATTGGTTATACAGTAGCCTTTTTCTCTAAGTCCTTGTAAGGCTTTAATCATTAAGTGCATCGCTCCGATAGAATGAGAAAATCTCGTATGCTCAGCACAAGGATAAACCAAATTGGACAAGCCTAATTGCTTTATTCGTCTCAATCTTTGCACATAAGGACTTTGAATAAGGTTATATATACTTTCAAAAGGAATATGAATAAATCCATAGACAGGATCGTTGATTATTTTAAGTTTATTAGGTGTGTTTTCCATTTTCTGTTAATTAATATGTACTAAAAATGGTAAATACCGAACCATATCACATATACATACAATGTATGGTTCAATATTTACCATTAAACGTTTTGATATTCTACCAAACGTACTTGACTGAGAATGCCAAGCCCTTTGCCCAAAATCCGGAAGACGGAATCAATTGGAAAGAAGGCATCCAATCCAAAGCAAATGTGAAAGGTATTGCATTAGGATGCCATTCAACACCCAAAATACCATTGATACCAAGACCGAAACCGGACTCGTCATCGTCATCGTCCCACATACCTAACGAAGCTCCGAAACCATAATAGACACGAAAACCGTAGTCAAGTTTTTGTTCCCATTCGTACAAACCTGTTGCACGAAAACCACCATTGTGGAAGTCTATAACACCTTCCAAAGCATTGTTACCTGTGTATTTTTTGATATTAAGACCGTAGTCCCAACCAAATTTAACACCGACTCCCCAATTCTGGGCTTGAAGTCCTACTGCCATCATTACGACAGCGATTAATACAAATAGTTTTTTCATTTCGATTAAAATTGTTTTAATTACTAATTATCGATGTGCAAATTTATAACATTTTTCGCATATAAACGATTTAGTTATTTATTTTCCAACTTATTTCAAAAGAATAGTAGTTTTTTATACATTAAAATTATTTCAAAATATTTTCTCATTTGAATAAAATGATATATTTTTGCGATTTGAATAGTGTAAGTATTAACTTATTAAAATTTTTAAGTAAAATGAGTTTAAAAGGAACAAAAACAGAAAAAAACATCTTAACGTTTTTTGCTGGTGAATCCCAAGCAAAAAATCGTTACACTTTCTTTGCAAAACAAGCAAAAAAAGAAGGTTTTGAACAAATTGCAGCCATATTTATGGAGACTGCTTTACAAGAAGAAGAACACGCAAAACTTCTTTTCAAAATGTTGGAAGGCGGCTCTGTTGAAATTACCGCTTCATTCCCTGCCGGTGTTATAGGCACAACAAAAGAAAATTTGAAAGCTGCTGCCGCTGGCGAAAATGAGGAATGGACAGAAGGATATCCTAACGGTGCAAAAGTTGCAGACGAAGAAGGCTTCCCTGAAATAGCAAAAAAATTCCGTGCTATCGCAACTGTTGAAAAACGCCACGAAGAAAGATATTTGAAACTTCTTGAAAGAATGGAGAAAGACGAAATCTTTTGGAGCGAAGAGGAACAATGCTGGATTTGTCGTAACTGCGGATTCCGTTACAAAGGAAAAGAAGCTCCTGAAAAATGTCCTTGCTGCGACCACCCTAAGGCTTATTTTGAAAGAGAAGCATCTAATTTCTAAAATATGACCGAAAGACTTCTTGGATATAATATTCAAGAAGTCTTTTTTATTGTAAAAATCATTAATAAAACCATTTGGCATAGCAGTTACACTTATCAATTTTGCCAAATGGTTTTATTTTTATACAAAATCTCAAAAAAATTTAATAATACCAAACAACGAAACAATAGTCTTAAACAGCAGAACAAAAATTCCACTATTCTCACGCAATAAACCTTTTAACAAAAAAGTTATATCTTTGCAGAAATTTATAAAACAACATAATATTTTCTAAGACAATATTTTTAATAAAAACATATAACTTTTCACTACTATGGAAACAGAAATGATTTGGGATTTTGTACTTCGCCTTTGTGTGGCTGCTGTTTTGGGCGGTGCTATTGGTTTTGAAAGAGAAATACACGCCAAAGAAGCCGGCATAAAAACACATTTGTTGGTTTCTATGGGTTCATGCCTTTTTATGATTTTAAGTATCTATGGTTTTAATGGTCTTTATGGAGCAGAACATAGTTCATTCGACCCCTCACGTATTGCTGCCCAAGTGGTAACAGGTATAGGTTTTTTGGGTGCAGGAACAATTATTTTGCGAAAAAACGTTATACGAGGCTTGACCACTGCTGCCGGTTTATGGGTTACTTGTGCCATCGGCTTAACGTGTGGTTGCAAATTTTATCTTGTTGCAATCATCTCCACCGCATTGGTTTTGATAAGCATATTTCTATCAAATTATTTCTTAAAACGTTTCACCGAAATTTACACATCCATAACTTTCATTGCAAGCAATCAAGAAGAAATATTGATATTACTCGACAAACTTAAAAAAGATAATATCATAGTCAAAAACTACACCCTCAAAAAAATATTTTACGACAACAAAGAAAAATATGCCGTTACCATAGACATAAAAACCCGCCAAAAAGAAAACAAAACATCTTTTTCTTACCTAACCAAAGAATTTGAAGGTTTTCAAATAACGGATATTGAATAGCCTCAATATAAAATCGGCTTACAATCACTATCAATAAGCAAAGTAATAGAAATAATTTTAGTGGTATTTATAAAAAATTATATCATATACAATACTAATAAATAGGTATGTGATACCAAAAAATTAATCTCCCACACTAAAAAATTAATGTTTAACACTAAAAAAATAATCAGTGAAACTATTTTACTAATCTCACTGATTATTTTTTGCTTTTATGAAAAGGGATTTTTCGTTTATATATTCGATAGATTTTAATCTATTTTTATTTCTTTTATATCCACCAAATTGTTTATTATTGCGTATATCGTAAGACCGGCAGGGGAATGTATGTTGAGTTTCTTTGCAATGTTTCTTCTGTGAGTGGTTACGGTATTGACTGAAATAAACAATTTATCGGCAATTTCTTTATTTGTCAAGCCCTTTACAACACCTGCAACAATATCTTTCTCTCTATCGGTCAGCGTTTCCTCGTTCTGGGTTTGCAAAGACTTTTCATCTTGCAGCGGTTGTTTGCTTGCGTTCAGTGTTTCCAATCTTCTGACTTCGGGCATCACCAAACAAGACTCCAACTTGTTATGAATGTATAAATCATACTCACAAATAAACAAATGTTGCAGGATATGATATATCATATAATTGTACGAACTCGAAGTATAATACTTGATGATTATGTTTTTCAACTCAGAGAGTTTTGCTTCGGTGGAAGAAGTGTGCATTTTAGAGATTTCGGTAGAAAGATTTTTGAAAGGCTTGCCTTGTTTCAAGGCATCGATATGACAGAAAATCTTTTTGTCCTCCGTTTCCATATGTGCTTTCAACTCTTCGCAATATTCATCAAAAAATTTAATAATCAAAAATGTTACATCATTATCGGACGATGCTCCCAAAGCGTCAATCAAATGGCGACGGATGTGAGGCAAAAAGAAATTCAGCATATAAATGTGTGTATTTTGCAAGTACGAACACAAAGCACTCAAATCAATTTCGCCTTGCATAGGACGAATTTCTCCTGCTGAGTAAGTGAAATTGACAACAGCCAAAAAAGTCTTTACATCTATGGAATTTTCATTGCATATTTGTTCTATCGTTTTGTCGCCGACCCCAAGTGGAATATCAAATCGTGATACCACTTGCAGCAATCGTTCTCCCGAAGAAAGGACTTCGTTCATCTTATCATCTTTTGAGTATTTTTCTTTCATAGCGTTTGCTTTTATTTGTCTGATATAACGCAAAAGATGTATTTTTATTCTTTGCCAAAACAAAAATACTTATTTGTGAGTATTGATTGTATTACATCAATGTAGTAACTTTGCAAATTAAAATAGAAGTATAAAAATATGTTACTTTCTGATTTGAAAACGGGCGACAAAGGTGTTGTTGTAAAAGTTTCGGGACACGGTGCTTTTAGGAAAAGAATCTTGGAAATGGGTTTTGTTCGTGGCAACGAAGTCGATGTAATTCTCAACGCTCCGCTTAAAGACCCCATAAAATACAAGATACTTAATTTTGAAGTTTCGTTACGAAGAAAAGATGCCGAAAAGATAGAGGTTGTATCTATTGATGAAGCCAACGAATGGAATGAGCAAGATAGTGATGTGGCAACTGACGAAAGAACCGATTTGAGTGGTATAGTTTCTGACGATTGCGGGACAAGAATGAAGCGTTTGGCTCAAAAAAAATCACATATAATCAATGTTGCGTTGGTTGGTAATCCCAATTGTGGCAAAACATCTATATTCAACATAGCGGCACATACTCACGAACACGTAGGTAATTACAGCGGCGTTACGGTCGATGAGAAAAAAGGCACGTTTGAATACAAAAACTACACATTTAACCTTACCGATTTACCGGGTACATATTCTCTTAGTGCATACTCACCGGAAGAACTATTTGTCCGTCGCCATATAATGAATAACAAACCAGATGTTATTCTTAACGTTGTAGATGCGTCTAACATCGAAAGAAATCTTTATTTGACTACACAAGTAATCGATATGGACGTAAGAATGGTTATGGCGTTGAATATGTACGATGAGTTGGAGGCAAGTGGCGATAAATTGGACTACAACCAACTTGCCAAATTATTAGGTGTGCCAATCGTTCCCACTACCGCAAGAAACGGACAGGGTATAAACGAATTGTTTGACAAGATTATCGATGTCTATGAGGATAGAGACAATGATGCCCACCATATTCACATAAATCACGGCGAGGCAATAGAAAAGCGAATAAGCCAACTAAGGAACGCTTTATACGAACACGGATTTTCAGATGAGATGTCCACGCGTTTTTTAGCGATAAAACTTTTGGAAAACGACTCTTCAATGGAGAGTTTTCTGAAAAAAAACGACCCTGATAATGATGTAATAAAATTAAGAGACCAATTAAGTGCGGATTTTGGCAAAGAAATCAAAACAGATTTGGAGACTGCGATAACCGATGCCAAATACGGATTTATCAGAGGTGCATTAAAAGAGGTATATACCAAAAACACTAAGAAAAATCAAAACAAGATAACCGAACAAATAGACAACATCGTTACCAATAAGTATTTGGGATTTCCGATGTTTATTTTGTTTATGTTCATAACATTCTTCGCTACCTTTTTCATTGGACAATATCCTATGGATTGGATAGACAATCTATTTACATGGCTTGGAGAAGAAGCCCGAGACCTAATGCCAAACGGACCATTAAAGGATTTGATTTCCGATGGTATCATCTCGGGTGTTGGAAGTGTGATTGTATTTCTACCTAATATACTTATCCTTTATTTGTTTATATCGTTTATGGAAGATTCGGGCTATATGGCTCGTGCGGCATTTATAATGGATAAACTTATGCACAAAATGGGATTGCACGGCAAGAGTTTTATTCCGATGATTATGGGGTTTGGTTGCAATATACCTGCCATTATGGCAACACGTACTATCGAAGATAGAAAATCAAGACTTATAACCGTCTTGATTATTCCTCTTATGTCTTGTTCTGCAAGAATACCCGTCTATTTGATACTTATCGGGGCGTTTTTCCCTTCCAATGCTGCGTTGATATTATTGCTTTTATATTTACTTGGTATGGCTTTGGCAGTCATTATGGCAAAACTTTTCAGCAAGTTTGTTGTCAAAGGCGAGAGTACTCCTTTCGTTATGGAATTGCCACCTTACAGAATGCCGACGGCTAAATCCGTTATCCGCCACACTTGGTCGAAAGGCAAAGAGTATTTGAAGAAAATGGGAACAATTATTCTATTCGCTTCGATATTGGTTTGGGCTTTGGGATACTATCCGAACCATAACGCATACAACAATCCGAAAGAACAAATGGAAAATTCCTATCTTGGCTCTATCGGAAAAACCATCGAACCGATGATGAAACCTTGCGGATTTGATTGGAAACAAAGCGTATCACTGTTAAGCGGTGCTTTTGCAAAGGAAATAGTAGCTTCAACAATGGGTGTGCTATACTCTTCCGAAGATTCCACTCATATAAATAATCAAATCAATACCGCTAATAGCAAAGCCGATTTAACCGATAATCAATCTGCAATTCTGAATAGTGGAACTATTTCAACGAATAATGAAACTAATTTATCAATCTCTCACACTAATAACACAAAAACACCTGTTACCGAAACAATGGAAAAAGAGTCCGACGATACATTACGTATTTCCAAACTTATACGTAACAACATATCGCCTTTGTCTGCCTTTTCTATGCTTGTTTTCGTATTGCTTTATATGCCTTGCCTATCGGCAGTCATAGCAATAAAAGAAGAAACAGGCAAATGGCAATGGTCATTATTCGTTGTTTGCTACACGATAGCGTTGGCTTGGATTTGTTCAACAATAATATTCCAAATCGGCTCGCTGTTAATCTAAAAAACATATAAATCACTAAAACAAACGCCTCTATGACCTTTCAAAATATTATAGTTATATTACTGATTGCTCTAAGCACTTTTCTGGCAATAAAACATATTAGAAAAACGCTTGGCGGCAAAGGAAATTCTTGCTGCAACGATTGCGATAATTGCCATTATGGTCATTCTTGCGATAAAAACAAATCAAAAAACGACAAATACACAAAAGAAAGTAATTAAATCATTAGTTCTATTTTATTATAATTGTTTCATATTACCGAAAAGTAGGATTATTGCGAAATAAGCACCTACTTTTTTCATTTGTACAAACGGAATATAAAAATTTATTGTAACTTTGCCAGCAAATACTAACATCTCAACGAATTATACACAAGAGAAAATGCAAAACTCTGAAAAAAGAACTCGCATATCTGTTTCCAAAACGCCAAATACCAATTTTTGGCAAAAGGATATTAATCTCAAAGACAAGAGCACAATGCACTTGAAAGCAACAGTCAAAGACTTTTTCTCAATCAAAGACGACAGGGATTTGATTGCCTTTTACGACATTTATAACAATGATGCCAATGGGTTAAAAGGTCGTAAAATTTTTGCTTTGGGAGAAGGTAGTAATACGGTATTTGTCAATCCTGTGATAGATGCGGTGATTTTGAAAATGGATTTGTGTGGTTACAATATCATTCGCTCCAATGAAGACAATGTTTGGGTTTGTTGCAAAAGCGGTGTGTTGTTTAGGGATTTTGTTTGGGAAATGTGCGAAAACAATTACTCCGGTTTGGAAAACCTATCGGGAATTTACGGCACGGTCGGGGCTGCTCCCGTTCAGAATATAGGTGCTTATGGTATGGAAGTCAAAGATACAATCGATAGTGTGAGATACTTTGATATGAATGACGGTAAATTTCATACGATAAGCAACAAAGACTGTAATTTTGGTTATAGAAATTCTATTTTCAAGTATCAAGACGGAAGCAAAATCATTAGCGATGTAACGTTTAAGTTGAATAAGCATTTTTCTCTCAACACTTCTTATTCTGCCGTCGCTAAATTATTTGAGGGCGTTGACAAAACCAATATCACCCCTACAATTGTCTGCGAAAAAATCAAACAATTACGAAACAGCAAGCTCCCCGACCCGAATGTTTTGGGCAATTGCGGTTCGTTTTTCAAAAATCCGGTAATTTCCATAGAGCATTACGAGAAATTGCATAAAATATATTCCGATATTGTGGCGTTTGACGACAAGGAAGGCAAAAAAATCGGGGCCGGCTGGTTAATAGAAAAATGTGGTTTCAAAGGAAAAAAAATCGGCGGCATCAGTATGTATGACAAACAGTCGTTGGTTTTGGTCAATCACGGAGCAAAATCTTCAAAGGAGTTGATTGATTACGCCCAAGAGGTGATACAAACCGTTAAACTGCGTTTTGATATTACTCTTGTGGCTGAACCGCATTTTTTGAGTTAGTTGGATTTTAATGGTATAAGGTATAAATTTTTTAGTATGTGATTTTAGAAAATTAGTGTTTAACATTAAAAAATTAATATTAAACATTAGCGAATTAGTGTTAAACATTATTTCAAGAATAATGGTACATAATAAAACAACATAAATTAAAAAATTATGGATTTGAAAGATAAAGCAATTGTTTTTTGGCAAAAATTTTCTACACTGAAAGATAAATTAATGGATATTGACTCTTTGACTGACGATGAGGCAGACGAAATTCTTCAAAAATTAGATGCGTATTTGAAAGAGTATAGTGAGGGAGTTGATTTCGTATTATCGGATTTGAACGAGCAGGGGCGCGATATTAATTTCACAGCCTTGGGCGATGAGAACTTCTTCGAAGATGTTATTGCGTTGGTTGAGAATTGTCCGATAATGGATTTTTGGAGTTGCAGCGCCTTTTCAAAAGCACAGGGTAAGCATTGCTCGATAGAATATGAGAATATACGTTTGCAGAGTAAGGATTTATTTTTCTTACCAATGGAAAGTGAAGAAATAAACGACAAGATTGGTTTGAAGATTGCAGGCAAAGGCTTAATAAAAAATGACAATACGCTAACGGCTGCATATTTGCTTTGTGAGAAAATGATTGGCGAATACAACTCAACGACACTTATCGATTATTTCGATATAGAAAAACTGCCGACAGCATACGAAAAGGAAGGTTTCCTACCATTGGATTATCTGCCTGACTTCACAGAGTGGAAAATTGAAAAGACTGAAAAGCAGTAATCATTCAATATTACGTTCAAATCTTCGTTTAAGAATTTTTCTTTTCAAAGCGGTAGAGTTTTTCATTTATTGAATATGTTGTTATCTCAATTGTAAAAAATACATTATCTTTGCACACCGAAATAAAAAAACAAACAAAAGATGTTTACTATATTAAAAAAAGAATTAAATAGTTTCTTAACCTCACTTATAGGATACATAACAATCTTTGTATTTTTGATTATTAACGGATTACTTCTTTGGGTGATAAAATCGGGTGTCAATGTCTTTGATTCGGCAGTGGCAAGTCTGTATGGATTGTTCTTTATTTCGCCATGGGTATTTCTGTTTCTAATATCGGCAATCACTATGAAGATGTTTGCAGAGGAAAAGAAAAACGGTACGATAGAAATACTTTTAACAAGACCCGTTAGCGATTTATCCATAATTATGGGCAAGTTCTTTGCTGCTTTGATTATAGTAATACTATCGGTTTTGCCTACATTTATATATATGATTTGCATTTATCAACTCGGTTCGCCGAAAGGTAATTTGGATATCGGAGGAATATTAGGCTCGTATATCGGATTGGTATTTCTTGGCGGCATATTTGCATCCATCGGAATTTTCTGTTCATCGCTTACAAACAATCAAATAGTTGCGTTTATCATTTCCATTGTCTTTTGTTTGGTTGCTTATATCGGTTTTGATTTCATTGCACAGATACCGTTTTTACAACAATTCGATTTAACGATAAGTCAATTCGGAATTGCAAATCATTATGAATCCATATCAAGAGGAGTTATCGACACGCGAGATGTACTATACTTCTTATCCGCAACAGCATTGTTTATTTTGCTTACCAAGATAAGTTTGCAGAGCCGTAATTGGAAAAAATAATTATGAAACAAACATTTCAAGACTTGTTATGAAAAATATAAATATGAACGACAACCCACAGCAAAAACATAATTCAAAAAAATCTTTACGTTCGCTAATAAGCGGAATAATCAATCCCGTAAGTGCAAAAGCCGATGTAAAACGCTCTCATATCATTCAATTTGTCGTAGCATTAGCCGTTTTGATTTTATTGAATGTGTTGGGAAGTTTTTTATTCACAAAAATAGATTTAACACAAGAAAAACGTTACTCTTTATCCAAATCGACAAAACAGTTATTGGTTGGCGGTAAAAAAGGTCAGAAAAAAGTCGATGATATGATAATGATTCGCTGTTATTTGGACGGAAAAGATTTGCCTGCTTCGTACAAAGAACTGCGAAACGCCACAAGAGATTTATTGAAAGAGATGCGTTCATACAATTCAAACATAGAATTTGAATTTGTTGCCCCGACAGATATAAAAGAAGAGAAAGACAAAGCCGAGTTTTACCAAAAACTATTCACAAAAGGCTTTCAACCATTACTTATTCGTAGTACTGACGGCGACAAAATAGAACAGCAATACATATTTCCTTATATAGAGATTTCCAATGGTAATCAGACGACAATAAAATCATTGATTTCCACAAAAACAGGTGTATCGGAGGACGAAGTTATTAAATCCTCCATTCAAAATCTTGAATATACCATTTATTCTTCAATACGCAATTTAATTCAAGGTATAAAGCCTTCAATAGCATTCCTTTATGGACAAGGCGAAGCAGATGCGTCGTATTTACTTGACTTTATCCAGACCTTAGATGAAAGTTACACCATTGACTCAATTACAATAAACGGTCAGATTGATGCTTTAATGGAGCGTTCTTACGACACCATAAACAACAATGTAAAGAAATTCCGAAAGAAATTTGAATGCCTTATTGTGGCAAAACCAACGCAGCCGTTTTCTCCAAAAGACTTATATATCATTGACCAATACATAATGCATGGAGGTAAAGTCCTTTGGTTGATTGACCCATTGACGGCAAGTATGGACTCATTGCAATCAAAGGCTCGTACTATGGCAATAAGCAATTTCACAGGTGCGGAAGATATTCTACAATCCTACGGAATAAAACTTAACAACGATTTGGTTATGGACTTACAATGTGTAAAGGTTCCAATAGTTACAGGAACTTATCAAAGCGGCCAGCCACAGATGACATTCTACCCTTGGAACTTTTTCCCTTCTGTTTCTCCTACAAAACATATAATATCCAACAAAATAAACCCTGTAAAACTGACATTTGTTTCCACCATTGACACAGTTGCCGGCAATAACTCCACAACATCATACCCTATACTTAAATCTTCATCCAACACTCGTTTGTTAAATGCCCCGGTTGAGGTTTCACTTCAAATGTTAAAACAAAAACAAGAACCTCGCTTATTCAATCAAGGCGAAAAAACTCTTGCTATTCTTACAGAAGGAGTGTTTGCATCACCTTTCCGCAATCGTCTGCCCGAAGAAATGCTTAACAATCCTATGATTGCAAACAAGACAATGTCTGACACAACGGCTATGATTGTTGTTGCGGACGGAGATATAGCCCTTAACACATTTAAGAACAATCAGGTCGTACCATTGGGTTACGATATTTATACAGGACAAATGTTCGGCAATAAAGAATTTCTGATTAATTGTGTAAATTACCTTTGCGGCGATAAAGACCTTATTCCTTTGCGTTCAAGAGAAGTTATCGTAAGAAAATTGGATATGGCAAAGATTGACCGTATCAAAACACAATGGCAGATTGTCAATATGGTCGTACCTATCTTGATTATCTCCTTAATGGGTGCTATAATTATTTTTATTAGGAAACGTAAAAACATAAGAAAATAAATGAAAAAACTTAGATTAACTAAATTCAAAAGCCTAAACAGAAAGCAAAAGAATTTAGCAGGTTTGATTTTGATTGCAGTCATTGCGATTATCGTTTGTTTGATTTATTTTTTGGTTAATAACACTACGACAATCAAACAAAATCTTCAAATAGAAAACATCAACGATATTTCAAAGATAATAATCAAGGACAAAGACAATCGAACAATTATCTTGGAGAAAAAAGATAATGATTCTTGGACTGTCAATAAAAAATTCGAGGCTAATAAAGTCCTTATAAGCACCGTACTTGAAACATTTAAGGATATGCGTATTCGTGAGCCTATACCAAAAGCCGCACGAAACAATGTTGTCAAGGATTTGGCGACAATGGGCAAAACGGTAGAGGTTTATACTATGGGTTATGCAATAAATATAGGCTCTATCAAGTTGTTTAAGAAAGAAAAATTGGAGAAGACTTATTATGTCGGCACAGAAACTCCCGACGAAATGGGTACATTTATCCTTAAAAAAGGCGATAACACACCATACATCGTGCATATCCCTAATTTCAGAGGTTATCTATCCTCTCGTTTTTCAACTATTGAAGATTTATGGAGAACGCATAATGTTTTCAAGTATAAGCAATCCGAAATTGAGAGCATAAAAGTTGAATTGCCTAACGATGCAAAGGAAAACTACACATTAGTAAACAACGGCAACGGCTTTTCATTCATAACTTCTGACGGCAAAACTCTGCCTGCCTTTGATACAAACAAAGTATTGGCGTTCCTTTCCTCATTTGTGGAGATGAACTACGAAAGAGTAGCCAAAAATATTCCGCAAGTGGAGAAAGACACCATTTTCACAAAAGCCCCGTCGTTCATAATCACGTTAAACGACAAGAAAGGCAAAACCGAAACACTGAAAACCTTTGTTAAATTGTCCGACCCAACGTCTATTGCCAAAGACGACAAAGACTTTTATCAAATCTTTGATGTTAATCGCTGCTACGCCTTATCTTCACGCTATGCAACGGATACTTTGATAATGCAGTTTTTCAACTTAGACAATGTCCTAAAACCTGCATCGTATTTTTATATCGGAGCTGAGGGCATTCCTTTGCCAAGATAAATTGACAATAACTACGCAGGAATCGAATAAACAAGACCAAATATTTTTTTAATTGGTCTTGTTTTTTTATCGATATTAAACAAAATTTTATTTTTAACTCATATTAGCAAAATAATGTCCCTAATCAGTGAATTAGTTACGGACACTGATAAAATAGTGTCAGTAATCAGTAAATTAGTTACAGACATTAATAAAATAGTCTTAGTTAATCATTTTTATTATTAAGAGAACAAGGATAAGAATATAATAATTCTCAAACACCTGTCAGTTCATCAAAATATTATATCTTTGCATTTGAAATATAAAAATTATATCAGTATGAAAAAACTATTGTTTTCAATTTTTTGCATTCTTGCTACAATTATTGCGAATGCAAGTAATGATTTCTCTTTATACAAGGGAGTTTGGGCTAATGATAATGCAGAAGCCATAATAACAGATTCTGTTTGCATTTTTTACACGAAAGAAGATTCTACTATAAAAGCGATTCTTGAAATCCCGAGTATCGGAGTTTTACATAGCACGATTTTTTCGCCCAATGGTTCGGTTTCTTTTCCTACAAATGTACAGTCACTTACAATGGAAATTTCCAATGGAATGTTATATATTGGCGGTCAGATTCTAAAAAAAGTTGAAAATATAGAAACAGTCAAACCATACGAAATGAAGAAGTGTTTATCGGCTGATAATGTAGGTGAATGCTTACAAGAATGGCGAATGGGCGTTACATACGGCAATAATGACGGTATGCCATATTGTGAAATAAATACCAATCGCCATATGTTCGTTTATCTTATAAATCCTTTTATGGTATATATCCGTGCTGCGGCTACACGAAACAATGACAACGGAACACTATTCTTTCAAAACATCAGAATGATGAAAAATCAAAATACAGGCGAATTTACGAGCGAGATATATCCTAATAATTTGTCAATTGCCCAAAATGACCTAAAAATAGACAACTCTAAATTTCGACCGAATACTTGTACATTTAATTCTGACGGCGGCATTTATTGGTCTTTAATTTCGTTTTCTGCCGACACCATAAAAATTAACGGCTGTGGAGAGACCTACACAGTTGCTCGACAAACTGCTGAAAGCACAATGAAAGAGTGGATTAAATATATACGATATTAACAATACATCTCTTTTAATATCCAAGATATACCATATAGATTTTATAGCGACAGATATGTCGCCAACAACTTCTTTTTCTTTGTAAAAAATATCGGCAACTACCATTGTAGCACTTATATTGTGATACTCATTATCTTTATTTTATACATTGTAAGATAATTCTGTATTTATATGTTCTAATAAAATGTTTTTATGCTTAATACATAAAACAAAAAGATAAACCCTTATTTCACGAAACAGACCAAATACAATATTCACTGCCAAACTAAATTTTTACATAACACTGATAACATAAAATCTATCTCACCAATTTTTCCGTTTCTTTTATATTAATTTAACGTATAGGGACAAAAAGAAGAGACGATATCATTTGATTTTGATACCGCCTCTTTTGTGTGGTCCCTCTTGGGCTCGAACCAAGGACCCTCTGATTATGAGTCAGATGCTCTAACCAACTGAGCTAAGGGACCCGACCATTAAAAACTTTAAGCCTTATGAAAACGTTTGCAAAGTTACACTTTTTCTCTTTACCTGCCAAATAAATCCAAAACTTTTTTCAAATATTTTTTTCTTATCATTGATTAACAAATTATTACAATTTGATATTTTTTTCGTATTTATTGTTATTTCTTCCTCATTTAACACGAATTTTCTAATGTTTAACACTAATTTATCCATGTTTAATATTATTTTTTTAATGTTTAACATTATTTCACTCGTTATTGACAATAATTTTTAGTCGTCAATCATCAAAACTGCCAAGCCATACACCAATTTTAGCAAAACTATCATAAAGAAATTCCGAACACCTCTCAACATAACATATATGCCAACCGCAAAAACGTATATACTAATAAGAATCGAATAATCATATACGCACTAAATGTTTTCGCACCTCAACGCAAAACATTCACAAAAAAATTAAGCGACATATCGATTAAAAAATCTCAAATGTCGCTTAACACAATTAAATCATCACTTTGTTGTTGTCCCATCAAGATTCGAACTTGAGTTAAGAGAGCCAGAATCTCTCGTGTTGCCACTACACTATGGGACATCACCCCTTAAAATTTCAGTTTGCAAAATTATAACAAATAATTAAACTGACAAAATTTTTTATTCACTTTTTTGCGTCTTTGCCTCCATAGTCGGAATAAACAATACGCTTATTTAACGTTTTCGCTACCCTTACGCCTACTTTATCGCTTTAATTTTTATCTCGCATTCAGGAAATAGCTGAGTTTTCTTTTTATTCTGCTCTGCTATCTGTGCTTCGAGTTCTTTTTTCGTCGAACCGCGAACAGTCATTCTCTCATCAGCAACACCTTTCGTTACCAAATAATTCTTTATTGCCTGAGCACGCTTTCTTGAATTTTCTTTATCCTTTGTGGTATTCTCTCCATCGGTTACTATCCTACCCACAATTTCAACCTGCATATGTGTATATTCGTTCAAAACCTTAGCCACTTCATCCAATATAGAATAAGATTCCTGCATAACTATAACAGAATCTCTATCATCTGTATCATACATCAGTGCTCCGCTCAGTTTCAGTACCGAACCGGTCTTGATTTCCATTAATCTCACCGACAAAACACTGTCCTTTCTACCCACACGACTTTCGTACGAAGTAGTTGTCTTGTAATTAAAATATCCGGGCTTTATAACGCTTATCTCGTATGTATGATGAGGAATAAGTTTAAGTTTTGTTCTACCGGCATCAGTCAAATCCATAACCAACGCATCGGTATTAGCGTCCTTGATTCGTATGTTTGCCGTTGTCCTCGTCTTGGCAATAGAATCATAGACTTCAATATATAAAGGCGTATGTTGAGTATATACTTCCGCTCTTATGGAATGCCCCAAACCGCCGTCATGCAAATTATCCAACACTACAATATAACTATCCCCTTTTTGAGCATCTATGTAACGACCGTATGCAACATTACTTTCCTTTGAAATATTTGCAGCCGTACCCGTCAAAGACAATCCTATCTGTCCTTTCTTATCCGGATTTGGAGAGGAAAGAATACTTCTTATAGGTTTAACTCTGTTCTTCTCAACTCTATTGCAAAAATATCTGTCTGTGTATTTATAGACAAGCATATCATAATCATCTTGCTCGCTTTTCGGAGTTACATCTATTATAAGTTTGCCGTCGTATGGACAATCTATTTTATACCAAACCGAGTTATGCTCCGCCTCAAAGACATTCTTGGTTTGAGCATCTCTGCCAATTTCATTGACATAGCCGAAGCCCTGCAACGGTTCAGTCGGTCCAAACGTGGAATCAAGCGGTAATTGAACTGCAAAAAAGCAATCGGCTGAACGTGGTGGCAATGCCATCTCGGCAGGTTTCTCGATAACAACAGGTTTCTTTTTCTTTGCCGATTTCTTCTTTGCCGTTTGTCCAAATACTCCTAAGGAAGAAATGCAGACAATCAATATTACAAAAATTATGCGTTTCATATTTTATGCTGTTTTATTATTTTAATTTTTGCAAAGTTAAACAAAAATTCCTTGTCCTCAAAACTTTTCCTTGTTTTTTTATGATTTCAACAAGTTTTTATTTCCCAAATTACATTTTCACTGCACACAATACCCAAGTGCATAATATTAAATATTTATTTTTTTGTCTCAAACATTTTATCGGTTCAAAAACATTTCATACCTTTGCACTCGCTAACGACATATTATAATGACACAAATGAACAAAAGCACCACGCAAATACATTTAACTCATTCGTTCCCTCTTCAAAGGGGGGGGTATTTTTCAAGAAATCTTAACTAAAACAATGCCCTTTTATTATTGTGTTTTTCATAAAGGCAATTTTATTCCTTGCGATGTTGTGTTTTCATTACAAATTTTGAAGTTAATTTTCCCAAAGTTCTGAAACAAATTCCATTCCGTGGATACTCATAAAATACATTACGCAATGTATTTCTCAAACTACCGACATTGAAACACTCGTATCCGATATTTGAAAATTAACCTCAAATAAGTAAATAAAGAGTAAATAACACATATTAATAAATCAAAGATTAAAAATTAAATAACTTATCAATAAAACAAACACAAACAAAGAAATGAAAAAGATTTGTAACTTAGTAATCACAGCAATGATTATGGCTTTCGCAACCACCAATATTTTCGGACAAACCACAGAAGAAATGTTTGAAAAAGGTTTTGCGAATTATGAGGCAGGAAATTATCAGGAAGCGGTAGAATGGTATCGCAAGGCGGCGGAGCAAGGTCATGCATACGCACAATACAACTTAGGCGTTTGTTACGAGAATGGTGTAGGTGTGGAATTAAATTACAGTGAAGCGGCAAAATGGTATCATAAAGCGGCAAAACAAGGCTATACGGATGCTCAAAATAATTTAGGGGTTTGCTATGAAAGTGGTAAAGGTGTAAAGCAAAATTATAAAAGTGCCGTAAAATGGTATCGTAAAGCGGCAGAACAAGGTCATGCATACGCACAAAATAATTTAGGTGCTTGTTATGCCAAAGGTAACGGAGTAAAACAAAATTACGAAGAAGCGTTGAAATGGTATCGTAAAGCAGCAGAGCAAGGTTATGCATACGCACAATACAATTTGGGGGTTTGTTACTACAATGGTGAAGGCATAAAGCAAGATTACAACGAAGCTGAGAAATGGTTCCGCAAAGCGGCTGACCAAAATCTTGATATCGCAAAAGAAATTTTGAAGGTTTTGGAAGAGCAGTAGTAATTAATCAAAATAAGCGAGGTTTTGAATTGTATTCTTATTCCCTCGCTTTATTTTTTGATGTAAAACCGATAAATCAGTGTTAAACATTGATAAATTAATATTAAACATCGGTAAAATAGTATTAAACATTGGTAAATGGGTCTCACAGATTAAAAATTTATATGTCATTGTTCAATTTATAATCACCATAATAATAAAATTTGTATCTTTGCAATCCAAAAGTTTAAGTTCTGTTCGCTTTGCGGCGTAAGTACAGACAACACCGCCGTCAAAACAAAAGAACAAGTAAAAACATATAAAACATTTTAATATTATGCAGGCGATTACAAAAACCAATTTCAATTTTCCAAAACAAAAAAGTCTCTATGTAGGCAAGGTTAGAGATGTTTATAATATTGATGACAAATACCTTGCAATGGTAGTTACCGACCGTATCAGTGCTTTTGATGTAGTTCTTCCAAAGGGTATTCCTTTCAAAGGTCAAATACTTAATCAGATTGCAGCCGAGTTTTTGGATTTAACTGCCGACATAGTTCCGAATTGGAAAATTGCGACACCCGATCCTATGGTTACAATAGGCAGAAAATGTGAGGGTTTCCGCATTGAGATGATTGTCAGAGGTTATTTGGCCGGCAGTGCTTACCGTGCTTACAAAGATGGTGCAACAACATTGTGCGGCGTCGAATTACCAAAAGGAATGAAAGAGAATGATAAGTTCCCAACTCCTATCATAACTCCTACAACCAAAGCCGATGAAGGACATGACGAAAACATTTCCAAAGAAGAAATAATTGCACAAGGCATCGTTTCCAAAGAAGATTACGAACAATTGGAGAAATATGCTTTGGCTCTGTTTGAAAGAGGTAGCGAAATAGCAAACAAACACGGACTTATCTTGGTTGATACCAAGTATGAGTTTGGTAAAGCAGACGGCAAGATTTATTTGATTGATGAAATCCATACTCCTGACTCTTCACGTTATTTCTATTTGGAGGGTTACGAAGAAAGACAACACAATGGAGAAAAACAACGTCAGTTAAGCAAAGAGTTCGTCAGAGAATGGCTTATGGATAATGGTTTCCAAGGAAAGAGTGGTCAAAAAGTTCCCGAGATGACAGACGAAATCATTGAAGGTATCTCTAACCGTTACATAGAATTGTACGAGAACATTACCGGTAAAAAGTTCGTTAAAGCCGATGAAAACTCCGATATTGCAAAAAGGATAGAGGATAATGTTACATCTTGCATTAACAACTTGTAATATTTTTACATTGAATTTACGATGAAGAAAATTCTTTTCACACTTGTCTTTGCTGCTCTTTCGCTTTGTTTGGTTTCGTGCGGCAAAGACAAGGTTTATGAGCAACGCCACGAATTTGAAAACTATGCTTGGGAGCGTCTTACCGATGCAAAAACGATTACGTTCAGCGATATAAATATCGAAGACACTGCAAGTGTTTATGATATTTATGTAGATGTTCGCCATACGCCTTATATAAATGAAGAAGTTTTGAAATTCATTATGCAAATCACAACTCCCGACGGTATCACAAGAATTTCGCACCACGCAATCAAACTCAAAGACAGATTTGATAAAGACTGGAAAGGCGATGCGGCAGGAGACTTGATTGATTTAAGCGAAAAGTGTCGTTCTTTCGTTAATTTTCCAATCAAAGGGGCGTACAAGATAGACCTTATCAATGTTGGTGGTAAGGTTAAAACTATTGGTATTATGGATATAGGTGTAAAAGTTGTTAAATCCGATTTGGAGAGTTACAAAAATGCTGAATAATCCATACGATATACTTGAACATAATCCATATAAAGAACATATTCTTCCCATATTGGCTACACTCCCCTCGACACCGGGAGTGTATCAATATTTTGATAAAAAAGGTACGGTGATATATGTCGGCAAAGCCAAGAATTTGAAATCGCGCGTATTGTCGTACTTTCGCAACGATGCTTCACATAACTTAAAAACACAGTTATTGGTTCGCAAGATAGCCGATATACATTTCGTTCATGTGCAAAGTGAGACCGAAGCGTTACTTATGGAAAACAATCTTATCAAACGCTTCAAACCAAAATACAATATCCTATTAAAAGACGACAAAACCTACCCTTGGATTCGCATTACCAACGAAGAGTTTCCCCGTATATTCACCACTCGCCACATTATACACGACGGCTCACTGTACTTTGGTCCCTATCCTTCGGGCAAGATGCTTAAAGAACTGATGACGCTAATCCGTCAAGTCTTTACCTACCGCACTTGCTCTTATCAACTAACGGAAGATTCCATTGCAAAAAACAAGTTCCGCCCATGCCTCAACGCACAAATAGGACTTTGCGAAAGTCCTTGCACGGGTGAGCAGACAAGAGTGGAATACAACAAAGATATTGCCGGTATAAAACAAATCATCAAAGGGTCTTTTTCCATATATTTGAAAGACCTAAAAGAGAAAATGATGTCTTACGCCAAGGAATTGAAGTTTGAAAAGGCACAAATAGTCAAAGAACGTATAACTTTGTTGGAGAATTACAGCGCAAACACAGCAATAATCAGTGCATATTCTCATGATATGGAAGTTTATTCGTATGAAGACAGTTCGGACGTATTGTTTATCAATATGACAAAAGTCGTTGAAGGCAAAATAAACACTTCTTTCTGCACCGAAGTTGCAAAGAAATTGGATATGAGTAATGCGGAAATTTTCACTTCTGCCATAATACAAAACCGTTTACGAATGAACTGGTGTTCAAGAGAAATTATCGTACCCGAGAAGTTGGATTTGCCAAACGATTATGTACAACAAACAGTTCCGATATCAGGCGACAAAAAAAAGTTGTTGGAATTCTCCATTCATAATACACACCTATATAAAACGCAGAAGCAAAACAAACAAAAAATCCTTGACCCCGCTCGTTGGAGCAATAAAGTTGTTTTGGAGATGCAACGAGATTTGCACTTGGATCGCCCACCTCATCATATAGAGTGTTTTGACAATTCAAACATTCAAGGAAACCAGCCCGTAGCCTCTTGTGTTGTTTTTAGAGAAGGTAAACCGAGTAACAAGGAGTATCGCCATTTCAATGTCAAAACCGTTGTCGGTCCTGACGATTTCGCTTCCATGCGAGAGATTGTCTTTCGCAGATATTCGCGTCTATTGGAGGAAGGCAAAGATTTACCGGATTTGATTGTAATAGACGGTGGCAAAGGACAATTGTCAAGTGCGGTGGAAGCGTTGAAGAAAGCCAATGTTTATGATAAAGTAATCGTTGTCGGTCTTGCCAAACGCCTTGAAGAGATTTATTTTCCCGACGATCCGAACCCTATTTGTTTGGACAAGCGGTGTCATACCCTGCAAATCATTCAACATATACGAGACGAAGCGCATCGTTTCGGAATTACTTTTCATAGGGACAAACGCTCAAAAGCCACTTTCCGCACCGAACTTACCGATATTGAGGGCATAGGTGAGAAAACCGCACAAGAGTTGTTACTTAAATTCACTTCCGTTGCAAAAATAAAAAACGCAACATTTGAATCTTTGACTCAATGTATAGGTAAGTCCAAAGCAGAGAAAGTTTTCAAACACTTTCACAATTAATCTACCAAATTAGTGTCTCTAACTAATTTACTAATCATTAACACTAACTTATTAGTGTCTCACACTATTTTTCTAATGTGAGTGATTATTTTTGTGATGTGAGTGAAAAATTTTGCGGAAAAACTTTAACGAATGAATTTTGCTAAAAAGGATAGTTTGCCATTAGATAAAACATTTTTCAAATCCATTCTCTCTGTTTTGGAAAAACCTATATAAACCATATATGCCAACAATAGCACATCGACAACACAAGCCAACAAAATTCTTAAAACAAAAGTCTTTTCAACAGCACTCTCCACCATAAACCAAGAGGCAATAATCACAATCGCAACGACAATACACGGCACAATAACACTTTTGAAATATTGTTTGACATTCAAATCGGCAATTCTCTTCGCTATCATCGTTATCACCAACACATCTATCATTTCCACAACCATAAGTATTATGAATATATAGTGATACGGCAACGACAAACGCAGACTTACATACGACAACAACAACGGCAAAAGCCAAAATATACATTCGCAAATATTGTATATCTTTATTTTGCCCGTTGCCATAAAGACCACATCCAACTGTTGGTGCAGACTATTAACCAATGTATTGAGCAAAAGAATTTGTACAAACACCGCAGAATATCGAGGTACGTATCCAAGCCATAGATTGAGTATCTCATTAGTTGCAAACAACAACGGAACAACCAATAAGGCGTCCAAAACAAATACGGACTTGGAGGCAAGAAAGAAAACCTTGAACATATTTGTTTTATCGTCTTTGGCGTAACTGCGTGTTATGTATGGATTGACCACAACAGAGATATTATTCAAAAACATCGTTACTGCACTTTTGAGTTGATAGGCAACACCACGCGCAGCATTGACAGCAGTTCCGCCGAATACGTTCAAAAGCATATTTAATCCGTTTTGCGTAACAGTAAATGAAGCATTGCCTAAAAATCTCCAACCTGCAAAACTCGTCATTTGCCTAAGCAACGAACGGTCGTATGTTTTCTTCAATTTACATTCAACAAAATGTTTTCGACAGTACATAACGGTTAAAATTCTTATAAGCAACGTTACACAAAATACCGCAACGCCATAGAAAATCAAACTATCCACCGCGATAAAAGGCAATATCAATACCGCCAAAAGTTTCAATGCTCCGTCGATTATAGTCATAAGGGCATAAAAACCCATTTTCTCGTGAGCAATAACACAAGCATCGTATGGCGTTGTTATAATAGAAATAACCGTTGCCAACAATGAGAATTGGAATACAAATCCCGCTGCAAACATTCGCGAAGTTTCTATATTGGCTTTGCAATTCAAAAACCAAAGACCTACAATCTCAACAAGGATTATAAACACTACCCCGATAATTAGGTTAATCGTTATACTTGTGTTAAACACTGAGGAAAGTTTTTGAGCATTGCCTTTACCCATTTCATAGTTCAAAAACCTTTGTGTAGAAGCCGTGAAAAGTACTTTAATAGACTCAAACATCGCAACCACACTGCCGACAAGAGAAAACAATCCGAAATCATCTTCTCCTAACGCTTTCAACAAAACTCTTGAAGTATAGAAATAGATAATAGTCAAAAGTGCCATGCGTATATACATCACGGCAGTGTTTTTTACCAATACTTCTCCTTGTTTTGTGTTTTGAGTCATTAAACCTTGATTCCTGCTTTTTTGTTTATATGTCTGTAATAGATTTTACGGCAAGTCTCATACAAATCAAAATTTATCCAATAAAGAATAATGCAAACAAAACGTACAAATATATTGGCATTTCGTTTATAAAAGGAATAACCGTTTTTCCATAACAATCTACGGCGAAAACGTCCCTTTTGCTGGGTTATTTTACTTGTTACCTGAATGAGGGGTAGATTATTGGAAACTACTTTTAATAGTTTGCGTTGTTGTTTATAGGAAATATTAAAATTAATATCGCCAAAAGTTCTCACTCCTAACATAACCTGAATATATCTCTTAGCACTCCAATTGTCGTCTGCCCTTTCACTATACTCAATACAAGAATGCGAGGAAACAAAAACTCGTTTGCCGTCAATCAAACTTTTGATTATCGGCACAAGAAAAGATATAAATGTATAAGAATATGCTGTCAAATCGCCAAGATATGGTTTTATCATATCAAGGTTATATAGTATCGACAGGTAATATAGTTCGCCTTTCTTAGTTTTATCGGAATAATAATCCAAAAAGTCATCTACCGAATCGATGAAACGATTTTCGTGCTTAACTTTATTCAACAAAGAATACTTGACTGCTGCTGTTTTTCCGTCATCATTATATTGCCTTATATCTTCAAAGATTTTGTCAATACTGCCCGGCAACACTTTGTCGTCATCTGATATACACCAACACCATTTTGTATTTACCAAAAGATAACATATTGCCAAATTTGTTGCCATTCCAACATTGAAACTCCAACTATTGACAGTGATGCTTTTTGTAAATTTCACATCGAAATTGTCTTCAATCATCTTTTTGACATCATACGACGAATGATTATCCGATATAACAATTTTGTATTCGCCTATATGCCCTTGCGAATAAAGATTGAAAAGAAGATTTTTCAATCTTTCCTCCCTATTGTATGTAGGTATAAGTACGGTTAAGTCCATAATAAAAATGTTTATTGCTGCAACCAATCAAGCATCAAGTATATTCCCTCTTGTTTGCTCACTATCGGCTGCCATTTAATTATATGCTTTGCTTTTGTTATGTCGGCTACAAAAACTTTTTGGTCACTTTCCCGCCAAGGCAACTGTTTGTATTGCATTTTTATATCGAATTTGTTTTCCAACATATCAAACAATTCCAACAAAGACAATGAATTTTCTATTCCACCACCGATATTGAAAACTTGTCCGTAGGCTTCCTTGCAATCTTTCGCCTTGAAATACAAATTAACAACGTCTTTGCCGTGCAGAACATCTCTAACCTGTTTTCCTGTTCCCGAAATAGTAAAAGGTTCTTTGGCAATATTGTTTTTTATCTCCAAAGCCTTTTGACAAAACCAACCAATCCAACCCTGATCAAAGGTAGCATGTTGATTTGTTCCATACATTGAAGAATGCCTGAACACAATAGTTTTCAAACCGTAAATTCTGTAAAAATCCAATAAGTATTGGTCTGCCGTACCTTTGGAACAACCATACGGAGAATGAAAATCCAAATTTATTGTTTCGGGATAACCATTCGGATATTCTTGACAAATATAACGGGTAGCGTTTTCTTCAAAATGAAATTGCTCGAAATCCCCATATACTTTATTTGTAGAAGAATAAAGTATAACCGTATGCGGAGAATATTTCCTAACAGAATCCAAGACATTAAAAGTACCCAAAGCATTGGTCTCAAAATCTTGACGAGGATTGGAAATACTTGTCGTCATTGCCACTTGACCGGCAAGATGAAAGATATAGTCGGGCTGAACTTCCTTGATAATTGTCTCCACGTCATTAACATTTCTTGTATCTGCGGGATAATACTTAAATTCTCCCAACGAACGCAGCCATTGTAAATTCCTATCACTGCCAAATCTGTAAAGATTATCCACGATAAACAATTCCTCGTTTCTTCTTATTACTTCCGCCGCCAAGTTACTGCCGATAAATCCGCAGCCTCCTGTTATTAGATATTTCATAGTCTTATTGCTTTGCTAAATCCTTTAATCGCTGTTTTGTATCAAAATTAACACTACACGAAGTGAGCGTTTCAAATTTTTCAATACTGCATTTCAAATCCATTGCTTCGTTTTCCCTATATGGAACTGCCCCGTAATTGATTTTTGAACAAGAATTAAGTTCTGTTTTCAATGTCTCAATGATTTCTTTCAACGAAATGCTTTCTCCACTTGACACATTCAAAATTTCGCCTTTGACATTGTTGTAATTTTCCAATATTTTGGAAATACAATATACGAAATCATCCGCATAAATAAAGTCCCTTTTTTGTTCGCAAGGCGTTACATTCAATTCTTTGTTCGCTTTCAATGAAGATATAACGTATGGAATAAATTTATTTATATTTTGATATTTTCCGAACAAATTACCCGGACGCACAACCATAGTCGGGAAAGAATAATTTCTATAAAGCATCAACGCAGTATTAACCGTCAGTTGTTTTACCAATGCGTATGGAGAATCGGGGTACTCTCTCATATTTTCTTTGTACGGAGAAGGCACACAACCATACTCTTCCGAAGTTCCGAACTGGATAAACAATTTCAGCGTCTTGCAATCCTTAAAACGTTTATACAAATTCATCAAAATTTTCAAGTTTGTTGAAATCATATCATCAAACAAATCCAAATCTCTATCCGCCGTTACAATGGAAGCAAGGTTGATAATATAATCGGGTGGCTCGATATTTTTATCGATACTATCCTCAATCAAATTTATTTCATACTTTTCAACCATTGTATATTGTTCAAAATATTCTTTATCAATAAACCTGTCGAATACAACAATATCGTAGTCCCGATAAAGGTTTTCGACTATATTTTTACCAATAAATCCGCTACCACCAATCAAAAACAATCTTTTCATCAGGATTTCGTAGTTTTATTCCCTTTTAATTTTATAAACTACTGTACTTTTCTATTTGCTCAATACACAAATTCAATACGTTTTCGCTCTTATAACGTTTATACCAATCGACAGTCAAAGCAACGCATTGCTCTATATTCATTTTTGGTTTCCAACCCAAACGGAAATACGCTTTGGAAATATCCAACATTAACAAGTTGGCTTCGTGCAGTGCGTTCGCATCGGACAAATCTCTCAATTCACCTTTGCCATAACACTTAACCACCATTTGAGCAACGTCCCAAACAGGAATAATACTATCAATCGTAGGTCCGAAATTCCAACCCTCACAATATTTTGTAGGTTCGTTCCACATCTTTTGTGCCAAGAGCATATAGCCCCGTAACGGCTCTAAGACATGTTGCCACGGGCGAACGGCTTTTGGAGAGCGTACGCCTATCGCTTCATTATTCTCCAAACTGCGAATACAATCCGGAATTATTCTATCCATAGCCCAATCGCCACCACCTATAACATTGCCGGCACGAACAGATGCCAAAGATTTTTTATGTGTTTCGTATTTATCAGGATTAAAGAAACTTCTTCTCCAAGAGGATATGGCTATCTCGGCTGCACCTTTTGAAGAAGAATATGGGTCATAACCGCCCATAGGTTCATTTTCCCTATAACCCCATAGTTGTTCTTTATTTTCGTAACATTTATCTGTGGTTATCATCACACAAACCTTAACGCTCGGAGTTACTCGGACTGCTTCCATAATATTGATGCTGCCCATAACATTAACTTGATACGTCTCCACAGGTTTTTCGTACGACAATCTTACCAACGGCTGTGCTGCCAAATGAAAGACTATTTCTGGTTGATAAGTATTGAAAATTTCTTTTACTTTATCTATATTGCAAATATCTTCTCTTATATCAGCCTTAATACACTTGCCGATTTGGGATAGTACAAAATTATCTTTTTCGCTATATGGTTCTAAACCTATTCCTATAACTTCGGCTCCAAGATGATGCAACCAAATGGCAAGCCACGAACCCTTAAAACCTGTATGTCCGGTTATAAGAATTTTTTTACCTTTATAAAAATTACCCAATGATTCCTCCATTTTCTTACCAAACTTTCCAAGGTGCATTACCCTCGTCCCACATAGCGTTCAACTCTTTGTTATCTCTTAGTATATCCATAGGCTTCCAAAAACCCGTATGCTTATAAGCGTGCATCTTGCCGTCAATTGCCAATCGTTCCAAAGGTTTTCTCTCAAAGATACAAGTGTCATCGCCCTGCGGTAAATAATCAAAGACTTCGGGTTCGCAAACAAAATATCCTGCATTTACCCAAGCACCGTCCCCTGCCGGTTTTTCCTTGAATGAGGTTATCATACTCGTGTCATTATCCAAAACAACGCTACCGAATTTGCCTGCCGGTTGATACACCGTCATGGAAATAGCTGCCTTTGAAAGTTCGTGCTGTTTAATAGTATCTGCTATATCCACATCACTAACGCCGTCGCCATAAGTCAAACAAAAACGTTCGTTACCGATATATTTTTGAATTCTTTTGATTCTTCCTCCCGTCTGAGTATTTAAGCCGGTGTCTATTAAAGTGATTTTCCAATCTTCCACATTCTGATTATGCACCTGTATGGAATTATCTTTTAATCCCACCGTCATATCGCAGTTGTGGATAAAATAATTGGTAAAATACTCCTTAATCATATAGTGTTTATATCCGCAACAGACAACAAACTCATTGATGCCGTAATGAGAGTATATCTTCATTATATGCCACAATATCGGTTTGCCACCTATCTCAACCATTGGTTTTGGCATAAGCCCCGTAACCTCGCTAAGTCTTGTACCCAATCCACCTGCTAAAATAACCGCTTTCATATTAATTTATTTTTTATCTATAAAGTTCTTTATCGTTTGTATCATATATTGCAATTTCTCTTTTGTCATTGCCGGATAAACACCAACCCAAAACGTGGAGTTCATTATTTTGTTCGTGTTTTTCAAATCTCCGATAATTTTGTAATCCTGTCCTTCCACATAATTTTCAAATGCAGGATGGCAAACGAGATTACCCGCAAAAAGATTTCTTGTTTGAATGTTATGATTTTCCAAATAAGAAGTCAAATCATTACGAGAAAAGCCTGCACCGTCTTCAACAGTTATCAAAAAGCCGAACCAAGACGGAAAAGAATTGGCTTGTGCTTTTGGCAAAATCAAACCTTTCGTACCAGTCAAACCTTTATATAAAACATCGAAATTTTCTCTTCTTCTTTGGACTATATAATCCAATTTCTGTAATTGAGCGCAACCTATCGAGGCTTGTAAATCCGTTGCCTTTAAGTTATATCCCAAATGAGAATATACATATTTGTGGTCATAGCCTAACGGCAATTTCCCATACTGCTTTGAAAATCTATGCTTACATGTATTATCCATTCCGGAAGCGCACCAACAGTCTCTTCCCCAATCACGGAAAGAATTGATTATTCTATGCAAAACGGCATTGTTTGTATAAACTGCTCCTCCCTCACCCATTGTTATATGATGCGGCGGGTAAAACGATGAAGTGCCTATATCTCCTATCGTACCCGTTTTACGTTTTTCTCCATTGATGACATATTCCGAACCCAAAGCATCACAATTGTCTTCAATCAACCATAGATTGTGTTTATCGCAAAATGATTTGACTGCCTGCAAATCAAATGGATTTCCAAGAGTGTGGGCAATCATAACAGCCTTTGTTTTCGTTGTCAAAGCCTTTTCCAAATCTCTGACATCTATATTATATTCCGGAATAGTTACATCAACAAAAATCGGCACAGCACCATATTGCAAAATCGGAGCAACAGTTGTCGGGAAACTTGCAGCAACAGTTATAACTTCATCTCCTTTCTTGATTTGTCTTTCTTTTAACAGCGGCGAAGTCAAACACATAAACGCCAAAAGATTTGCAGAAGAACCCGAATTACAAAGGGAAACAAAGCCTACGTTCAACCATTTAGCAAAATCCTTTTCAAATTTCGTTGTCCAAGGTCCTGCCGTAAGCCAAAAATCCAATGAAGAATCCACCAAATTAACCATTTCCTTTTCGTCAAAGTATCTTCCCCCGTAATTGATGTAAGTCTTGCCTGCGACAAATTGACTTTCCTTGTGGGTTTCCTCATAATATTGTCTTGTCAAATCCAATATCTGACATTTTATTTCTTCTGCCTTTGTCATCATTTCGATTATTTATTCTGCAAAATTAATATAAAATTCATTCATTACAAAATTTTACGTCCTTTATATTGATTTAGTAAACGTTTATTTTGAATTTACGAAAATTATGTGTGATACAAAGAAATTAGTGTTAAACACTAAAAAATTAATATTAAACATTAGCAAAATAGTTTTAAACATTATTTTTTCTGTATGTGATAATAAAAATTTCAAGACTCAATCCAAAAAATTTTCAGAAAGAGCCTTGAAGAAATAAAAAACACTTAATATACTAAAAACCTACTTCACAATAAGTTTCTTCGTTGCTATGTTATTGTTTGAAACAACGCTTACGATATATGTACCGCTTGTCAAATTGTTAATTTGAATTGTGTCGTTATCAGCTTTATTTGAATAAACCATTCGTCCTTGCAAATCCGTTACTCTTACCATACAATCCTTAACATTGCTTATCGTTACATATTCTGTTGCAGGGTTCGGATAAATGTTTATATTCAAATTATTATCATTAACCTCTGCAATTGCGTTTTTATTGTCGTTTGAATAAACAAAGTTATCTATGCAAAGATATGTAGGAATATTGATGCCATATTCCCCTACACAATTACTCTCCAAAGTAAATTTCACTTTGCTTACTTGTCCCAAAGAAGCCAAATCCAAAAATCTCCAATCATCTCTGTTACCTAAAACCTTACCTTCGGTATCCGTTCTGAAATCTATTAAATATAATTCCGAAGTTCCCGTAACCGCTCCACTCTCATCATATCCCGTTGCAACAACTTTGAACCAACCGCTTTCCAATGGGTCTGTTGTAGGATAGTTATAAGAAGCCATCGATTGGCAAACATATACGCCTTTCGGATAAAATGTATTGCCGTCTTGCTTGCTTACTGCCAAATGTTCCTCTGTATTGTATGATGAATAATAACCTTGCAAATAAGTTTTGCCTTCTCCTTCAAGACCACTAAGAGAAGCAGAAGCATAATAGTTATTATTATAGCCCGTACCACTATTCTCCGTTGCAGTTGCCGTTTCAACATCGGTAATATTGGAAAGTCCCCAACCAAAATCAAATTCATACCCGTAGGATTCAACAGCAACTCCAGGGAATACCAATCCACCGCTCGTGTAATTTTTGTGAAAAGCGTTCTCATTTTCTATAAACTCGTCGTAATTCTCAAATGATGGCAATTCAAATGTATTTGCATCTGTCAAAAGACCTTCCATATCCGCAATAACATATGGCTGTCCTGCATTGATGACTGCAACGCCCGACAAATCGAAACCTGCCGAATAGGTATTTTCTGATATTGCATCGTAAATGACATTACCTTGTGAATCCTTGCTTACGCCTGTTAAAACATCAACGATACGAACAAAACGAATGTTTGATTTATCCAATTTTTCGTTGTCTGTTATTTCGTCCAAATCAAAGCCTACGCCGTAATTGTAATCATATACGCCGGCAAGATTTTTATAATTTGAGCCGGCAAGGTCTGTTTGCGTTGCCGTACTTATTGACGGAAAACGAAAATAATCTTTTCCGTTGGAAGAAACTTCAACAAAGGCAAGTTCAAGAAATGATTCGTCAAAAGCATTTTCAAACACTACGAAATCATATCCTGCTCCGTTCATAATAGGTCTGTCAAAAGTGATAATGGCACTACCTCCGTTTCCCAAAGATACACAACGCAAATTATCCGATGCTGCAACGCCTATTGCATCGTAAGGTTTTCCATAAGTAACAACTTTATCTGCGTTTTCACCTGTTGTTGATTGAGTGCCTCTATTAACTTCCACTCCGTTAGCCCATGCTACTATTGAAGGGTCTGTTTTAGCAATTTTTTGAGCCGATAATGACAAGGAAACAAATCCTAATGCCAAAATAAAAATACTTTTCTTCATAATTTTTATACTATATAAAATTTATTAAACTTCACTAACAAATTTTAAGATAGTTGATTTCTTGAAGAAAAGTATTCAAAAAAAATAAAAAAATAACAAACTACAAGTTATTATCCTCTTCCCCTTAGATAATCAACAATCTTAACATTTATGGCAGGTCTCCTGACTTACTTAGCAATAACGCCTTCCCATTGATGCAGAATCAAAAGTGGCTTATATGTTACGCCTTTTAACGAATACAGTAGTGGGTCTGTACAGGATTCTCACCTGTTTCCCTATTAATCTCTACTTAAAAAAGTAAAAAGAACCACAAATGCGTTTGCAAAAGTACAACTTTTTCTTTTACTAACAACAATAATTATATAAAAACAGCATAAAACCATTAATTTTATGCTGTTATTTTTTGTGTTCGATTATTGCTTATCCTATTTATACGACTCAGAAATTAAATAAGTGTTTTTAATTTTTTAATCACTAACATCAGCAAAATGATTAATGAAACTATTTTGCTAATCATTAACACTGTTTAGAATTTATAAGTCATACCCAACGACGGCATTATAGGTAATTGATCAACACGTTGCGCTGTTATTCTGTCGTAATAAAACATATTATTACGGTTATATACATTGGTTACACTTGCTTCTATCTCCAAAATGGAATGACGAGCCAAATCAAAACGTTTCTTAACCGAAATATCCAATCGATGATATGACGGCAGACGTTTGGCATTCAATTCGCCATACAAAGTTGTCAATTCTCCCGATGAAGATATGTAATCGCTGCCTATACCACCACCGAAATCCAAGACCTCTCCGAAACCTGCTGTTGCAGTAAATGGAAAGCCCGAACCATAATTCCAACGGGCGCTAAATTCCCAATCTCTTGCCATACCTACTTGATAAGAAACAAGAACATTGACATTGTGTCTGCGGTCATAATGCGGAGCATAGGTACGAGTTTCGCTTGTTTTTTCAACTTTGCCAAGAGAATAGATTGCCCAAACATAAAGTCTACCGTTTGAATATTTCAAACTCACGTCCCCACCGTAAGCATAGCCTTCTTCAACTGCGAAATTCTTTTTCAAGTGGTCGGGATAGGAAGAATGCTCTCTGTCATTGTCGTATAGTCTATCTCTATTGATTGCAATTAAATTGGACATAGTTTTATAATATCCTTCCATATTTAACGAAAGATGTGAAAACATATCCCATTCAAATCCGAATATAAAGTGATTTGACTTTTCTATATAGTTGGTTACATCTTCTCCTCTGTATGAAGAAACAACTCCGCCCGGTAGATTGACATCTGTTGTCAAATAACCGGTAAATAAATTGACTATATCCCTATCGGATTTAGTGTCGATAAAACTCTGAGAATATTTACCAACGGCTGCTTTTAGTCGAAAACAATCCGTAATATTATATTTCAAAGACAAACGTGGTTCAAAAACAACTTCCGAAGCGGAAGCATAATAAGAAACACGCATACTCGGTTCGTATAAAAAGTTACCCAAAAATCCTTTGAATATCATATAAAGTCCAATATCGGAAGTATATTGTTTGTAACTTTCAGTCTGTTGCTCAAATTTAGTGTCGGTGGTGTTCCACATCATATCAACACCATAACGTAAAAGATTTTTACCAAAGAATTGCGTTGCGTCCAAACTTCCATTAAAAGAACCGATGCTACTTGTTTGATTTGAGTTTTTATCCGCTTGATTCATTTCCATAGAATAATCGGAATACGCCAAGACTGCTTGAACTATCGAAGAAGAGTTTTGCGGCACAATTATAACATTTGCACCCAAACCCGAATTTCGCCAATTGAAATCAGCGATGTTCTTATATCCCTTTACATCGTCAGTAAAATTAAACCCGAAAACACTTGCCTTTGTTCCGCTTTGTGTTGCGAGAGTTACCTTACCATATAAATCTAAAAAATCATAAGGCAATTCGGTATCCATATATTTATATATCGAAGAAGATGTATGCGAAAGATAAGAGTTTTTTGCTGTAAATAAATAGGAAAGTGAATAATCTCTATTGTCTTTATCTGCTATTATCGGACCTTCAACAATCGCCGATGCTCCAAAAGTTGAAAGAGAAAGTTTTCCCGAAACTTCTTTTTTATTACCTTCTCTTGTGGTTATATCCATTATTGACGAAAGTCTGCCGCCATAACGTGCATTGAAGCCACCTGTATATATATCTGCATTACGTATCACATCTGTTTCAAAAACAGAAAACAATCCTATGGAGTGGAATGGATTATAGATAACCATACCGTCCAAAAGGACTTTGTTTTGAATTGCCGAACCGCCACGTATGTAGAGTTGCCCGCCTTGGTCTCCCGAAAAAACAACACCTGGTAAAACTTGAATATATTGTGCTAAATCTGCCTGCCCACCTATTGAAGGCATTTTCTGAATATCCATCGCCGTTACCTGCTCAACAGAAACGCGAGATTCTTGTCTTGCAATATCCTTAGCGGCTGAAATCTCAACAATATTTAATGTTTTGCTTTGGGGTGTTAGTTCGATTTTCAAATTTATGGGTTGATTTGGAATAACATCTATTTGTATCGTTGTATCGGCAAATCCCAACGATGATATTTTTATGGTTTGTTTGCCTTTGGGTACTTTGTTTATAACAAAATAGCCATTTATATCTGTGCTTGAACCTAACCTTGTGTTTTCAACTATAACATTGGCAAACATCAAAGCATCTCCGTTTGAAGCATCATAAACAAATCCTTTGACAAAACCATTTTGTGCAAACGCCGTAAGACAGAAAAGAGATATGACAATTATAGAAAATATTTTTTTCATTGTTTTCCGTAAATTTTTGTTTAACACTATTTCACTAATCTTTAACACCATTTTACTAATCACTCACTATATTTTACTAATCACTCTAACCTTTTAACTAATCAATGATTACACGTGAAGAATCTTAAACACCAATTCTTTCATAATAGTATCCGCCGTTGTATTAGGTGCAGTGCCTATTCCCTTACTTTTAAGATCGTATTCGTTAAATAATGCAATGATATTAAGAAGTTGGTCGTTGGAATAATAATTCAAAGCCGTAACATAATCTTTTGCTGCAAAAGGTGAGCGAAAGTTCAAGGCTTGTGCAATATTCTCCACATTTCGAGGATAAACCTCAGAGGCTATCAGAAGTTTAACGAAGTATGAAAACAATATAGGCATAAACATCTGAATAGGCATTTCTTTTTGATTTTCTGCGAAATAATTTATTATTTGATTTGATTTTAGAACATTCTTTACACTTAATGCTTTTTGCAATTCAAATATCGAATAATTCTTACTAATACCTATAAATTCGCTTATATCGTCATAAGTAATGTTTTTTCGAGTGGTGATATTCAATATCATCTTGTCAATTTCGTTTGCAATCTTCTGCAAATCGTTACCAAGATAATCGTTTAGCATATTAGCAGCCGTTTCATCAATTGTAAATTGCTTGCTTTGGACGTACGAAACAATCCATTTGGCGACATTATAATCAGGAATTTTATTACTTTCCACAACCACGCCAGCATTTTTGACAATAGCATTTTTACATTTTATATCAAATTCCTTTGCTTTGTTGCAAATGACAAGTATGGTTGATGGCTGGGAATTATTCAAATACAATAGGATTTTAGCCCACTGGCTTTTGTCCATTAGCTGAGCTTCTTTGAGAATAACAAGACGTTTATCAATCATTAAAGGGTATTGACGGCAAGCAGATACCAACATCTCGGCTGTTGTATCCCTGCCATAGAGAATTGTTTGGTTGAAATCCTTATTATCCTCGCTTATGACATTATCTTCAAACTCTTTACAGATTAAATCAATATAAAAAGGCTCATCTCCTTTAAGGAGATACACGCTTGCAAAATCTTTTGCTTTTATTGATGATTTAATTTGTTTGATTTGAGTTTGTATTGTCGTTGCCATTTTCAAAAAAGAAAAAAAGAATCCTACGTAAAGCCTTACCTAAGATTCTTTATTTATATAATTAAACTATTATCTGAACACTATTATCTTAGAAATATTTACTAATTATTTCTTTCTCAACTCTCTTGAACCGACTCTGTCCATAGCACAACGGAATCCGATCCAATCTGTTGATTGCGCTTGATCCAAATAACGTCTTTCGCCAGGAGACAAGAACATCGCTCTATCTTTCCAAGAACCGCCCTTGATTACACGTGCTTTATCGTTCAATAACGAATGCTTACCGTATTCGTACATACCATTGGAGATTTCAACTTTTGCAGTTTCTTCTTCGTCATCGTCCGAACTTACAGTCTCTTCCTCTTCGTCAGTTGCTGCATTTAATCCCGAAGATTTCTCCATTGCAGAAGCATAATCTCCCCAAGCACTTTCATCCAATTGGGAAGCCAAATCGCCGTCTAAATAGTTAATGTTATCTGCTTGACGATAATTTCTTCTACCTATGTTTTCTTGAACGGTTACCTCACGATAAGTTATACGACCCAATGAATCTTTTTCAGCTATCATACCGTCTTCGTCCAATACCTTTGTCATATAAACGTTACCACGATAAGGATTTATATCCCCTGCATCTTGTGCCGTGTTAGGACGGAAAACGTCCATAACCCATTCGGATACATTACCTGCCATATTGTATAGACCATAGTCATTAGGGAAGTAATAATTTACAGGTGCTGTGTATTCCCAATGGTCATTCAACACACTTGCAACGCCCATACCATCACCTCTTGAACGTTTGAAGTTAGCAAGCATTTCTCCGTAATATTTCTTTTGATCCGTACGAACAACATGACCGTTCCAAGGATAAATTCTTCTTTCAATAATACGACCTTCCTTCGTTGTGTTACCAATCAAACCAAGTGCGGCGTACTCCCACTCTGCTTCTGTCGGAAGACGGAATTTAGGGAATATGATACCATCACCCATATTTACTTTTCTTGTTCCTTCGCTGTTAGGGTCAAGGTCTTTCAAATCTTTTTTTACATAACCCTCATACTGTCCGGTAAGATAAGCCTCTGTTGTAAATACATTCTCATTGGATTGGTCTTGGTCAAATTCCAAAACACCTGCATCGATAAGAGCCTTTTCATTCAAACGATCCGTTCTCCAAGCACAATAGTCCGTTGCCTGAATCCAATTAACTCCAACAACAGGATAATTTGCCCAAGCAGGATGACGGAAATAATAATCCACCATAGGCTCATTGTAAGTAAGTTTTGTTCTCCAAACCAATGTATCTGGAAGTTGCTTTTGACAATATTCAGGATAATCTACATAAACCCTGTTTAGCCAATACAAATATTCCCTATAATCTTGATTTGTAACCTCACATTCATCCATATAAAAAGAAGAAACGGTAACTTTACGCGGTTGGTTGTCCCATTCATAACGAACGTTATCCGTTGTACGACCCATGATAAATGCTCCACCCTCTATAAATACCATTCCCGGAGGTGTTGCCATTTCGGTGTTTTTGGCAGATTCAAATCCGCCCCACTTGGAATCGTCATAATTCCAACCTGTTTTTTTAGATGAATTTTTGTTCGAGCAACCCACCACAAGTAATAAAGCAGATACACCCAATACAATTTTAGTTAATGATGCTATGGTTCTCATATTATTATTTATTTTTTTCCTTACACTAATCATTTACGCAAAAACACTTTATTTTGTTTCAAAAGCCACAATTAAAACGATGGACACTTAATTGCTCTAATTTTCTTGTGTTTTTCAGGACAAGGGAACTTCGCTCCCAATGAAATTTCGTGAGCACCCCCCGAAACATTCGATAAAGAAGACACCGTTATATCGTAACTATATCCAATTTTGTAATCGCCCCATTCCAATCCGAACAACAAAACAACTGCATCTTTATTCTCAAACGCCATAGATTGACGGAACCACGCTCCAAAGATAAACGGATTCCAATCCAAATACGCTCCATAATTCAAAGTATTGAATTTGCCTTGATGTTGATAAATAATATTTGGCGATATTACAGGCTGACCAAAGAAAGAATTTGTTCTACGAGTATCTCTTCTCAAATTGAAACGAAAACCTGCATTTGCCGTGAATTTTATTGGCAGACGATTATAAGAAATAAAGCCTTCGTCTGGACGAAGTAAATTTACAGCAGCAACACCTACATACCAATTTTCAGAAAACAACAAAGCACCCGCACCAATATCGAAATAATTCTTTGAAGTATTATCCGGCTGTTGAGCCAAAGTATTTCCATTAATCTGACCGTAACGAGTATCAATCATATCAGGGAATACCAACTCGTCCCAATTCAATGCATGATTTGTGAATTGTGCCTGAGCTGCAAGATTCAACGTTATATCCCTATTTATTTTGATTCTTAAAGAATAAATCAATTCAGCCGTATTTACTCTATAAAAATCACTCTGTTTATCACTCATAATATACACACCGATACCACCGGAAATAGCGTCAAAATATTGATCATACGATGCGGCAAAGGTTTTGAAAGCCCCAAGTGAAGGCCACTGATCACGATAAGAGATTCCAACTCTCGGACAAACAGCCGAACCTGCAAAAGCTGGATTCGTATAAATCGGATTAGCGAAAAACTGCGAGAAATGAGGATCTTGTGCTTTCAATTCCAAACTACAAGACATTGCCATGCAAGCCAATAATAAACATAGTATCTTCCTTTTCATTATACTCATGAGTTATATTTTCTTAATTTTGTATAATTCTTTTCTATTTTCAGACTGCAATATTACAAAAATATTCTGATATAGCCGCTAAATTTGTCAAGAAAAACATAAAAAAATATATTTTTTCTTTCTGTAATATCCTTATTATACTTGATACAGCAAAAAAATGTTACGCTTTATCTTTCTTTTTTAGAAGACAAACACTATATGCCGAAACGCCCTCACTTCTTCCTGTAAATCCTAATTTTTCGGTAGTTGTAGCCTTAATCGTAATATCTTCTTCGTCCAAATTCAAAATTTTCGCCAAAATTTTTTGCATCTGGCTAATAAAATTACCAATCTTAGGTTTCTGCAAGCAAATAGTCGTATCTATATTTTCGATTACATAACCTTTTGCCGTAATTTTATCAAAAGTATCTTTCAGCAATTCTTTGCTGTCAATATCTTTATACTCTTCCTTGCTATCAGGATATTGGAAGCCTATATCTCTGAGATTTGCCGCCCCAAGCAATGAATCTATTATTGCATGGATAAGACAATCAGCATCAGAATGTCCCAATGCTCCAAAGGGAGCATCTTTAATCTCAATACCACCCAAAAAGAATTTACGCTCGGGTACTAACTGATGTACATCATACCCAAATCCGACTTTCAATTTCATATCCTTAGGCTATTAAAAACTAAACGACAAAGAAACTCTAAGCGTATTCTTCAACGGATTGTTGTTATGCGATGCTGTAGGCACCAAATAAGACAAATCTATACCCAAAGAATTGTATTTCAATCCGACACCCATTGTAAGATATTGTCTATCTCCTTTTAATTTGTTTTCATAAAAATAACCGGCACGTACAGCAAGCAGGTTATTGTACCAATACTCCGCACCAACAGACCAATTTATTTCCTTAAATTCTTCTGAAAATCCATCGGGAGCATCATAAAAAGACTGAAATACCCCTTGCAAGATACCTACATTATTCTCTTTACCCAACAAGACCTCTCCGTCTTCGTTTCTAATTGGTGGTGTAGGAACCAACAATTTATTCAAATCCACCATAAAAGAAAACTTATTGAATTGATCCATATCGTATGTATATCTACCTCCTATTCTTAAATTGGCAGGTAGAAAACTTGAAATCATATCATCATCCGAATAAGAAATCTTATTACCTAAATTAGAGATTTGAACACCAAAAGCAACCTGTTGAGGCTTATCCGCCGCTATATCTCTTTGATAATACAAGCCTAAATCCGCTGCAACAGCATTGGCTGCATGAGTTGTTGATGTTCCTACATTCTGTCCTTGCGTTAAGTCGGAACGTATATACCTACCGGTAACGGAAGCAGATAAATATTCTGATAATTTCATCGAATAAGAGACATCTACCGCAAACTCATTGGGGCTATATGTTCCCAAAGAAGTACCTTGATTATCTGTAAACTGAATATTTCCCAAAGAAAAATATGTTAAAGAAAAACCAACCGCACTTCTATTATTTAGTTTATAATATCCCGACAAATATGCCAAGTCAATATCCCCTGCTATATCCCTTAGCCAAGGTGAATATGTAAAAGAAGCCTGCATTTTTTTGTCTGCAAAAGCCAATTTGGCAGCATTCCAGTGATTGGAATTTGCATCAGGGGTTGTTGCTGCACCTATATCACCCATAGAACCTGCCCTTGAATCGGGTGCAATCATCAACAATGGCACTGCCGTAGGTATAATTCTCGCACCTTTTCGTTGTTGTCTTAGTAATTGAGCTTGATAATCCTCATCATCTATTATACCAGGACTTGTTTGAGCAAAAGCAATCAATGTAACAACACTCAAAACAGTCGTCAATATAAAACCTTTTTTTATAGTCATAACTTTGTCTTTTTATTCCGTTAGTTCAAATCACTTAAACGCTATAAGTTTTATTTTATTTTATTTATCAAGGATAATTTCTCAATCGAGCAATACCATTTTGTTTCCTCTTACTATTTTATCCCCGTCTTTTGTATTCAATATTATTGTATAGAAGTAAATTCCTTTTTGCACCTTAGCTCCACCAAGAGTTGTACCATTCCAAACAATCGGTCCTATTGTGTAATCCCCTATCTTATCGCTAATATCAAATTCACTTACTATCGCACCTTGCTGATTGAATATCTTAATATATGCCGAATTAATGGTTTGTGGCTGATTGTAACGAAGTTCAATAGAAGTTTCATTATTGAAAGGATTAGGATAATTGATAGTTTGATATTCTTTACTATCCGAAGGTTTTACAGTAAATTTGATTGTCTTTTCGGAAGAAAAATTATAAATATTCCAAACCTTTAATGTCAATGTGTGTTCTCCCTGAGCCAAATTCTTAAAAGAATAAGAAATATATCCCTTATTAGGATCGTCCTTATCTTCCGTATAGTAATCATTCAATATAAACGTGTTGGCAGCATTATCCAAACGAGCAACAATATCGTGTCCCAATCCTGAACCAACCGTGTTGATAAACGCAGTATCATAAACGACGGCATACAAATTAGGATTTTCATCGCAAATACCACCACTCACAAAATTAGTATCATTTAAGTATAAATTGATTTGCGGTCTTGAAACATTAAAATCATTATTATTTGTATCAATTCCACCAAGTATAAAATCTTTTGAATATCCCGTAGCATCTATGCTATCGGTCTGTGCATAATAACTCAACTTACCCTGACCATAATTATATGCAATATCTTTTGGAACAATGAACGTATGCGTAAAATATCCATTAATAACCTGAGCCGTTCCTCTATGCAAAATATTATTTTGTTGTTCAAAAGCCAAATCCGCTTGCGTCATATTAAGATTTGAATTGTTAAGCATATAATATGTTGTCTTCTTATCGTACAAAGACACTCTGACAATTCCATTAAAGTCTTCAACTCGCTTGCCATTATTATCAACGATTTCTCCTTCTATATTTACAGTAGATAAAGCACGTATGGTATCCAAATAATCAAAACTTCCGTTGTTATAAGTTGCGTCATTTATTTTAAGAGTTCTCACATTGTACTTTGGAAGTGATAATCTCAACGCAGGGTCGCCTATAAGAGTTATACTTCTTTCCGATGTCGCCAATCTATTGCCATATAATCCTGTATTGACACGGTTTTTTGCGTATTGCATCACCTGACCAAAAGTTAGTGGCAAACCATTATCTTGCCTTTCCAATGCGTATTTGAAAAGACTTTTATTGATAGGGTCGTTTGAAGATATTTTTCTTGCAGCGGCAATCAACGCGATACCCGCACCTTTTCCGCTCGTAAGCATATACTCTCCCGCAGACTGTTTTTCCGCCAAATCAAACCTATTAAACTCACAAGTGGAAGTAATCATAAGACAGAGTTTGTTATAATTATCCCACGATGTAATATCCGTAATAGTGATAAGTCTTTCGCTTGATAAGTGGTCAGGCGAACCATGTCCCAAATAATTAAACAACAAACAGCCGTTTTTCAATCTTGCATTAACAGCATTCGACGCATCCGGATAAGTAGAACCCGAAGAAGTGCTATACTCTTTGTAAGCATCCTCATAAACCTTTTGAACATTCAAGCCCGGTTGCGTTTCATCGATTTGCTGATAAATATGTTCGGCATTGTCTCTAAAATACCTCTCATACAATTCATCCATATCGTCGCTCGTAAGCATAACAGCGTTACGCCAATCGCCATTCTCCTTGTTAAGCAAATCCGACCTGCTTATATATCTCAAACATTTATCAACAATATCGTTTGCCGTATTGGTATCACTCACAGGTATGCGTCCAATACCCACAAACAGACTGTCGTAAGTGCTGTTTGTCGCTTTGTCGTCAAGAGCAGCCAAGACATCATCGGAAGTAAAGTTTCTATCGCCATTTGATGTAAAAGCATTGCTCTGATATGTAGGAACATAATTATTATTGTATTGCAATATGTTTTTATTGTCATAAGTGCCGTCGCCGAATAGTAAAACATTTTCGGGATATTTACCATTCGTTTTGTTTTTCATCATTCTTATAAATTCTCTTAAAGCAAGAAAATCCTTTGTACCCGAAGAAAATTCGTTATATACTTGTTGCAAAGTAACAACAGCAACTTTTATTTTATCGTAGTCCCTATGTATTTGAGCCAAACGCTCTGCTTGGTTTATGAACTTCGGATGAGTGATAATTACAAACTGTGCAGAATCTATTCCGTGCAGATTTTGATTTTCCACCGTGTCTTCCAAAGTCGGAGTTGCGAAGGAACTACCAGCCAAAACTACGATATTTCTTAATGTATCATTATTTACATTAAATCGAAGAATGTTGTTCTCTAAACTTTTAGCCTCTATACTTTGAACATTGGTAACATCGCTTACGTCCCAAATCATCGGATTAGCCACCTTTACGTTATCCACACAATATTGAGTGGCTTTGCCGTCATCGGTAGGCAAGGAATAAAATCTCAAATAGTTATTGTTAAACGATAAACTCTTCGTATAATTCACAAGTATGTAATCAAGCCAGCCTTCTGAGGTCGCGGTCGAAGAATTAAAGTGAATGGTTATATTGTTATTAGGTGTCGTTATAAGGCTATTGGCTGTAAATATGCCGCTGTTAGCAACTTCTCCGTTTATTGTCGTACCTATATTTATCGTTCCTATACCTTTTCCGTTCAAACCTATATCGTAACTGCTGTTTTGCGTACTATTGGCAAGCAATTGAATTTTTATCTCGCTATTCTCCGTCCCCGACACACCGGCAAGTGCGATTGGAATTTGCAAATCGGTGGATGTCGGCAAGAACTTCTCTCCAAACCAATAGCTGCCCGATTTTGCCAAATTGACTAACTCTCGCTTGTAAAACACATAGTCTTTCGAGGTATTCAACGTCTGCGAAACCTCATCTAAAACCGCCATCGGCTTTATTCTTTTCTTCTGTCCTATGTTTTTATCAAAGGTTATAAAATATTTTGTAGTAGTTGCGTATGGGTGCAATGAGAATGAAAATTTCTGTGTCTTTGAATTGAAAATCGTGTTAGTGGTTGTCTGAGCATAAAACAAGGCATAACGTTCTTGTTTATTGACATAAATAGCGTTTTCTTTCAAATCGGAATATTTGTAATCCGCATTGATTTCGCTTATCGCTTTTCCTGTGTTGCCATATATGGAAAGATTGTCGAAATCAATATCTTTTTCATCCACTCCCAACGAAACAAAATCATTGTAGGTCAGTTTATAAACTCCGTCAGAGGCAACGCTAACAGAATACCACACACCGCTTGACAAAACAGATTTTTCAGCATACGAAGGCTTCTGTGAAAAGGTTCCGTAAGTGATGAAAAGGAAAACAATCAACGTTATATATTTAAGTCTGCTAAACATACTCTCAAAATATTTAATCCTATATAAAACACAAAAAGTTCTATTTTATTGTAATATCGCCTAACAAAAATGGCATATAATCTCATTAATTTCTTTTTTCGATTAACAAAACCCTTGCCACAAATGGAAATATTCTTTTGTATTATCGTTTGAATACGTAATAATTTGAAAACTTGGGTAGATAAAAAGACAAAATTAGTGTTTAACACTATTTCGCTAATGTTTAACATTATTTTATCAGTGTTTAACACTAATTTTGCAATATCACTTATTAATTTTTTCTATTGATATTTGCTGTTGATAAAAAAACTTCATAACTTTGCAAATCGAAGCAAAAGAGATATTGATTATGGGAAGATTTTTAGCAATAGACTATGGATTAAAGCGTGTAGGGTTGGCTGTAAGCGATTACGGACAAGTGATTGCCACGAAACTTACGACCGTTTCCACTTTGGAGATATTCCCTTTTTTGGAAGATTATATGAAAAAAGAAGAAGTGGATTTGATTGTTGTAGGTAACCCTAAGCAAATGGACAATTCACCAAGCGATAGTGCGGGGGCTGTCAAGATTTTTGTGGATAATCTATCCAATACTTTTCCTGAAATGGATATTTATATGATAGATGAACGTTATACAAGCAAAATAGCGTCCCAAAGCATAGCAAAAAGCGGTATAAAAAAGAAAAAACGTCAGCAAAAAGGTCTTATTGACACTATCGCAGCCGTTTTAATTCTTCAAGATTTTATGAAGATGTATCAAGGCGGAGTTAAAATAGACCAAATTGGGGACAATGATACCGAAGAATAGAAATTAAATAACAAAACATAAATTTTAACAAAATGATACTTCCAATAGTTGGCTACGGTCATTCAATCTTACGAAAAAAAACAGAAAACATTACCAAAGACTATCCTGACATAAAACAATTGATAGCCGATATGTTTGAAACAATGTACAAGGCAAGTGGTGTTGGTTTGGCTGCTCCTCAGATAAATTTACCGATAAGTGTGCTTGTTATTGACACCGATGTCTTTAAGGAATCTTATCCCGAAGGCGAGGGTTGGAGAGTTGCAATCATCAATCCCGAAATTCTTGAAGTTTCCGAAGAGACTTGGGCTTTTGAAGAGGGTTGTCTGTCGGTTCCTGGCATTCACGAAGATGTTATACGCCCAAGCAGCATTAAGGTAAGGTATTTTGACGAAGATTTTAACGAACACGAAGAAGTTTTGACTGGTGTTCGTGCAAGAGTTTTTCAACACGAGTACGATCATTTGCAAGGTAAAGTTTTTGTTGAGCGTTTATCCAACATCAAACGTGCATTTCTAAAACGCCGTTTGAAAGATATTGAACAGAATAAGATTCGTACGGATTACAAAATGATTAAATAACGCATCAAAAACAATGAAAAAGAAATTTAATCATACATATACAATAAAGGTATTGGCTCTAAGTATCGCTACATTTGCTTTTGTTGCTTGCTCTTCGCAAGAAACAAAACAAAAGAAACGTCAAGATGAAATAACTGCATACGCCGAAGCTATAAACACCAATCCTACCGCCCTAAATCCTCAAAAAGCAGACACGATGATTAATCTTTACAATAATTATATCAAAGATTACCCCCAGGACACTATGAGCGAGTTTTATTTGTTCCAAATGTACAATATTTATTCGGCTATGAATAATTGTGATTCGGCTCTTGCGTGTTTGGATAGGATTATCAAAGAATATCCCAATGGTAAGAAAGTCGGTGCGGCTTATTTTTTCAAAGGTGTTGTGCTGAACGATGTTTGTTTGAATAAAGAAGAGAGCATAAAAGCATTTGAAAAATACATAGAACTATATCCCGACAATCCTCATGTTGAAACAGCAAAACGTATGATTCAACTTGACACTATGAAAAAGCCTATGCAATTGCTTGAAGACAATAATGACAATGGGGCAAAGTAATCCCAAGATTTGCTTTAATATTTTTCGTTAAACCTTATATGATATGAAAACTTTTGATAAGGATTTGTACCGCTTGCCAAGTGGAAAGAATGTAGAATTTGAGTTTTACGGACACGCATCGTTAAGTATCGCTTACGATGGAATGGTTATGTACATTGACCCGGTAAGTACCGAAGCCGATTATACTCAATTGCCAAAAGCGGATATAATACTTGTAACGCACGAGCATAATGATCATTTTGACAAAAATGCTATTGAAAATATTTCTTCTCAAAACACTATTTTAATCACTAACACTGATAAAATAATATTAAACACTGATAAAATAATCACTGACACTAATAAAATAGTGTTAAACACCCACGAAACGTTCAAAAACAAGAATAAAGATATAACCATAACTGCCTTTGCCGCACATAACACCACTGCGGGTAGAGATAAGTTTCACCCGACAAATCGTGATAACGGATATTTGATAACTATTGAGGGTTTTCGTATATATGTTTCGGGCGATACGGAAATGGTAGAAGATGATGCAAGGATTAAAAATTGCGATATTTTATTCCTTGCCGTCAATCAGCCTTACACTATGACAATAGAGCAAGCCGAACATTTTGCAGCGGTTATTTGTCCGAAAGTATTTTATCCGTACCACACAACCGACACCGATATGGATAAATTAAAAGAAACTTTCGCTAAATATGATTTCAAAACAATTATTCACCAGATGCAATAGTATTGTTTAGGCTTTACAATAAAAAGACAATGTTTTTCACGCACCTTTTTAATTAAAAGTGCTGTCAAAATAAAGAATAAAGAGTCTGTCAAATTTTTTGACAGACTCTTTATTCTTATAACCATATCTATGGTTTTGAAACTATTTCTTGATAAAATATTTATATTCGTGATAATCTCCGCATTTGATTTCTGCACGATAATAGCCGTCCTCCAAATCCTTATAATCTATGATTTCGTCAAAAATATTCTTCTTGTCAAAATCTTTGCTCATCACCTCTTGTTTTGTTTTGCGGTTAAGGATTTTTACGTTCATAGGATTTTGCTCATTTCCTTTATTGAAAAAGATTATACGCAATTCCTTTTTGTCAGCATTATTAAACGTGGAAAGTTTAGCCGCATCGTGCTTGATTTTTGAGTTATCCGAAGTTGCTATAAAGTCATACTCGATTTTGCAACCAAAGTCAGGCTCAAAAGTCTCTAACACTTGTGTCATATCTTCATTGTATATCATCGCATAACCTTCTCCTTGATCAGGATTTGCCCACCAAGAAAATCCGTCGCAACCATCGTCTTCAATCTTTATTATATATTCGTTTTCGGGTAAATCAACTTTTTGAATATATTCTGTGTTTGGCGACATCTGACTACGTTCGTAAAATTTCTTTTCAAATCCCTCGTAACGTTTTTGTGAAATGGCGTATTTGTCGTCAGCCATATTGTTTGTTTTGAATACAAGGTTGAATTTGGTTGGTAGATAATGCGTTTGTTGTGGCTGTGCATTATTATCTCTTCCTGCACCATACTTGTCTGACAACTCACGATGTTTATAGTTTTTATCGGAGATAAAGAAAATATCATTGGCAATCTGATAGCCGGGTTCGCCCGAACCATAACTATTATAGTATTCAAACAACATTTTTATATCTAACTCATTGTTTTTAACAAATGGTGTCAAATCAAAATAATGTTCCTGAACTTTTGTACCAGGACACCAACCGGCACGTTTATATATCCAAGTTCCGCCTTGCGGTTGGATTGGATTGCAACCGCAATCGTCTTTCCAAATGGCAGTATCGATAACAACGTTTTCATTTACCACATAAACGAAACTTTTCTTCAAAAATTCGGCTGCTGCATTCAAAGTATCGCCACCATGTCCCGACAATTGCAAACGAGACAAGATTTTTTTAGTTCCTTTTGGTACAGTGATTTTCTTTGTTCCCAAATATTCATCAATAGTTGTATCTTCACGACCGAATGGATAATAATCGTGATAAACGGACGCTACATCAATAAAGACAGGTTTGTTTTTCTTGGCTTCTGTCGTAAAAATAAAATCTGTTGTTGCAAGAAATCCGTCTTGATAGCCTTCGTATTGCATAACTATTTCAACGGTGTCTTGTAACAGCGGCAGATATTCGGTAATATTCCACGACCAAATATGATCCCACTTCGTTATATTCTCGCCTTGATTGTACCAGCCGGAATAAGGTGTAATCATTCTTCCAAGTTGATAGTCTTGTGTCTTTCCGTCTTTGTTTGTACGCAATACCACATTGATAGAATAATCCCAATCGGAGCAACCTCTGTCAGGGCATTGCAAATGCAAATCAAGTTGAATATCCGTTACGTTTTTATCTTTCAAATCGAAATAAGTTTTAACCGGATATTCCAATCGTGTTTCCAAATTAGTACGATTGTGCGGAGTTATTGTAAATCTACTCTCCTGTGCATCTAATGTGTTTATCATCGTCATTAAACCTAATGACAAAAACGCAATGCGTGCTAATTTTGTTGTTTTGTGTAACATGTTATTATTTGTATTTGTTTATTGTGTTATTATTCAATTTGTCTTAAAACTGATTTCTTTGCCGAACGACTTCGTAAATCAAAACGCCTGCTGCAACACTTACATTCAAAGATTCTATCTCTCCATTCATCGGAATTTTCAGCAATTCGTCGGACATCTTCAATGCTTCTTTGCTTACGCCTTTATCTTCCGCTCCCATAATGATACACAACGGTTCTTGCATATTTACTTGCGTGTAATTATTGTCGGCTTTCTCAGAAGCGGAGTATAGTTTTATGCCGCTCGCTTTAAGAAAATTCAACGTAGTCTTTGTATTCAAAGATTTACATATAGGCATTCTCAAAACCGCACCGGCAGAAGTTTTAACAGCATCCGAATTGATTTGTGCCGAACCTTCATTTGGCAATATGATGCAATCAACGCCAGCACATTCTGCTGTACGAATTATCGCCCCGACATTTCTTACGTCCGTCAAATGGTCCAAAAACAAAATAAATGGCATTCTGCCTTGCTCAAATATATTCATCACAGTTTCTTCCAATGAAGAATACTCCACAAATGAACAATACGCAACAACGCCTTGATGATTTGCTCCTTTGACAATACTGTCAAGTTTTTCTATTGGTACATATTGCAATTTAAAACTTTGTTTTGAATTTCTTAATTCTTCTTTCAGTTGTCTAATATTATCAGAATTGAGATTGGATTGTAAAAGAATTTTATCAATACCTTTACCCTCTCTTATCGCTTCTATTATCGGGCGTATGCCATATATTATGTTATTCATCGTTTATGTTGTTTTCGTTTTTAATCGTAAAATAATGTTTTATTCGGATATAATCTTTCCATCGCTTATTACAAGTTTTCTATCGCTCATAGAAGAGAACTTCTCACTGTGAGTTACAATGACAAAGGTTTGATGAAATTTTTCTCTTAGTAAAAAAAACAAATCAAACAATGATTGTGCATTCTTAGAATCTAAATTACCGCTCGGCTCGTCAGCCAACACCAATGCAGGAGAGTTTATCAACGCTCTTGCTATTGCCACTCTCTGTTGCTCGCCACCTGAAAGTTCGTTAGGGAAATTATTTTCCTTACCATTTATTGATAATATCGCAAAAAGTTCTTTGGCTTTGGCTTCCGCTTGTTTTCTATCGCCACCATAAAGTATTGCAGGCATAATAACGTTTTCCAAGGCCGTAAATTCCGCAAGTAAATAATGAAACTGAAATACAAATCCTATTTCTTTGTTTCTAAACATCGACAATTCCTTATCCGACAATTTGGTGATATCCTTACCATTTATCAGAATTTCGCCACTATCCGCCTTATCTAACGTACCAATAATATTAAGCAACGTTGTTTTCCCTGCACCCGATGCCCCTGTTATAGAAACAATCTCGCCGTCTTGAATTTCAAAACTAATATCTTTCAATACTTGTAAGTCATCGTAAGATTTTGATATATTATTTACTTTTATCATCTGTCAATGTTTTTATTGTTAAATACTATTGTTCCGAAAGAAAGCGAAAGATTCCACGGACTGTTGTTTGCATTCTCTCTTTGAGTGTATGACAACGCCAAACTGATATTGCCAATCGGCGTTGAGACTACGAAATTCAAAGCACTGATTATATACATTTTTTGAAAAAAGTCCCCATAATACGGCTGGTTCTTATCATTGGCAAGAATTTCCCTTATCGGCAAAAATCCATAAAGACCGAAACGTAACGAACTCTTTCCTAAAAACGATTTTTCTATCCTCCATATTTGTTCCGTACCGAAAGCAAAAAACTGATTTGCCCTATATTCCGGATAAAACACCGTATATGTTTCAAGCGTCGGGGCAAAAGAGCCTGCACTCATTAGCGAAGATTTTCTGGTTGAAAACAAATCTTGAAACGAATAGAAACTTTTGGTAATTATACCGAACGCATAATTGTCTCTTATATCGTGAAATATTTTTGTCTGCAAACTAAACTGAAACCACGAATGATTTTTGGTAAATACATCGTCGTCCGAAATACTTGTTCTGTCCGAAAAATAAGTATTACCAGGATTAAATTTTTCTTTACCCGTAACATACTGCACATTAAAATTGATAAAACCGCCTTTCGTCGGGAAAAACTGATCGTCCAAAGTATTAAACTCGGCAAACATTTCCAAATCCACATTTTGAAATTTGGTTACATCATTTGTGTCCGTGCTAAGAATATAATCGTTATTGAAATACTCGGACTTAGTATCGCCAACACCCGACTTAAAGACTAATTTACCACGCCTACCAATAGGAATACCTATGCGAAGTTGGGCATTGTTTTCGTATTGTATTATATAGTTATTTGCCGAATACTCAAACAAACCACTACGATTACGAAAATAATTCCAACGATTGTAATTGATTTGTGCATCAATATAAAAAGGCAACACCTTGCTCGGAAAATCCATTCGATACGACAAATTAGCCGAAGAATAGTATCGACCCATATAATTATTTGAGCGAATGGTATAGTTGTATCTATGAAACAAATTGTATTCTAAGCCAACATACAAATTGCTTATCGGATCGGTAGAAAGCATACCGCCAACGCTCGCTTGAAGTATGTTTTTCGTTTTTACATTCAAGTCCAAAACATAAGAATCCAAGAAACTATTGTAGTAAGCAGTCGGTTCAATACTCTTAATGCTTGGCATGGCCGCGATATTCATATAATTGGAACGCAGTTTATCCAACGTCAGTTCCTTACCTTTCATATTCATAAGCAAAAGGTCTTCTATATGTCTTGTCGCATAAGGATTAGCACCGTGAATTGCAACATTGCCTATTTTCAAATCTTTTTTCCTTGCATTGAAATCACTTCTCCGCTTATCAAACTCTTCTTTTGGCATCTTGTAGTCCGTAAAAGCCCTAATATCTTTGATATAATTTTGCGCAGTCAAGTAACCCTGATTTATACATCTTTGTTTATCGGAAAAATCCATTATGGAAATAAATTTCATATTGGGTTCAATCATCACGGACTTCTCGGTAGGAATTTCGTATTTAGAGTTCTCACTCACCATATTCTCGATATAAAGCACGAGGTCATCTTCGTTAGGTTCGCTGAAATTATCCACAACCTTAACCCCTATCACAATATCGGGAGAAAAGTATTCGTCCATTTCGTATGAGGGAAAATTGTTATACACTCCCCCGTCGCACATCATTTTGCCGTCAATAACCATTGGAGAAAAGAAAAACGGCAGCGTCATTGAGGCACGGATACTTTTGGCAATATTTCCACTGCGTTGAACAGACTGTTTTTTGCTTGAAATATCGGAAGCAATACAAAAGAATGGCAACATAAGATTGTTATAATCGCCTTTGCAAACCTCATTGGCAGTGGCAAAAAACTGCATAAAGGCATAATCCATTTGCACGGGATTAACCAAACTCATCGGCAAGTCCGCCTTAAATTTTTTATCCACATGCAAAGCCGCCTTAAACATCGCCGCACTTTTATCCGCTATCTGGTAATAGTAGCGATACTTGTCATCGATTTTTCTTGCCGTCCAATCTTCAAAGTTTGAAGAATAAAATATTTGTTCTATCTCATCGGGAGAATAACCAGCAGCATACAACCCGCCGACAATCGCTCCCATTGACGTTCCTGCCACATAATCTATCGGAATGCCGTTTTCTTCAAGTGATTTCAACACTCCGATATGTGCCAATCCCTTAGCACCGCCCCCACTCAACACCAAACCTATTTTCGGACGATTTTCCTTATTTGAGACAATGGTATCCGCATCGTTATTTTGGCTGTAAAGACAATCAAACGACCATAAAACCAACAATATGCAGATAAAAAAACGCTTCATCACATTACCATTGCTCAAAGAATAAATAATAATGCACAAAATTACGAATAAAATTTGATATACTTAACAAATCATCCTTCCAATACACCAAAAATTATACATATATATAATATCAATCCTCTTTTTAGTGCATCGGTTTTATTATCTTCCCTTTTTGCCAAACTAATATTTAACACTAATCAATTAATCACTCACACTATTTTACTAATCATTAACACTAATTTTTTAATATCAGTGATTATTTTTACGATTAGTTTATCCATTACAATCAACGCCACATAAATATTACACAAAATATTATACCTTTGCACAACAAATTCAACTACTATGGAGGAAATATTTAACGAATTAAAAGCATTGGCATCAGAAGAAAAGAAAGAGGTTTTATCTTATTTTTTCAAAACGGGCAAGGGACAATACGGTGAAGACGATAAATTTTTAGGCGTTACTGTGCCGAACATTAGATTGGTTTCAAAAAAACATATAGATTTAGATTTTAAGACAATAAGAGAAATTCTTCATTCTCCTTATCACGAGATGCGTATGTGCGCCTTGCTTATCTTGGTTGGCAAGATGACAAAAGCGAAAAAAGATACTGCTTTGCAAAAAGAGATATTTGATTTTTATCTTTCTCAAACGAAATATATCAACAATTGGGACTTGGTTGATTTATCGGCACCTAAGATTGTGGGGCAATATCTTTTGGACAAGCCGAGAGATATTCTTTATACGTTAGCCGATAGTCCATTGCTTTGGGATAATAGGATAGCTATTGTTTCCACGCATACGCTTATTCGCAACAATGACTTTGAGGACACATATAACTTGGCTGTAAAAATGATGCACCACCCACACGATTTGATACATAAAGCGATTGGTTGGATGCTTCGTGAAACGGAGAAACACAATTACGAAAATCTCTTTAAATTCATCGAAAAGTACCGTCACGAAATGCCTCGAACTATGTTGCGTTACGCAATAGAGCATTTCCCTGCCGAGCAACGCAAATACTTAATGGGAAAATAAGAAAGGAGGAGATAATTTTTCAATAACAAAAACGGCACACAAATGTCTGTGTGCCGACTATCCTGTAAAACTAATACGCAGGATTAATCAATATGTAGTACGCAATCTTTCTTAATCCTTTTCACTGGTTTTTTTTACCCTCTTGTTGCATATACTTTTTGTAAAACCAAATCATTAGGTCTGAGTCTTCTTCTTGCATTATTTCATCGTGGGCTTTAAGTTTTTCCTCCCAGTAATTTATTTTGTCAAAAATTTTCCTCCACACTTTATGGGCTTTCCTATCAAGGCAGGAATACCACTAATATATCCACACTTATAATTATTTTCAAGATATTCAAATTCTTGCTGCGTTAAAATAATTTTCTCTTCTTCCATTGCTTTATTGTTTTATATATTTGTGGTTCTCTTATATTTACAACCGACCACATTTTTATTCCTGAGAAATTTTAATACCCTCGCCGTCCAGCAATCCTCTTATTGATACAACGTAAGATTAGTAAGATCTAAGTACAAATTAAGTAAGCCTAATTTTCAACGATGCCAAATATAGATGAATTAAAAAGAAAAAACACACCTCAAAAAAGAGGAGTATTATGGAATACGTCTCAACGTATCTAAATGTCTATAAATAAAAAAGTAGTCTCGGGCAGACTTGAACTGCCGACCCCTACATTATCAGTGTAGTGCTCTAACCAACTGAGCTACGAGACTATTTATAAATAAAAACGGAACAAACAAAGATTTTCACCAAACTACCACCTACCACCAAATGTCTTCATAAACTAACCTCATCATTGCCTAACACACAACAACTTTATTTTTCTTTTTCAAAACCATCTTCGTAGCGTGCAATCGCACTGTAAATAATCCTCATCACACCTTTCCTTCCTTCCCCTCTCTTCTATTCTCTTCTATCTCTAGAAAGGAGGTATTCCAGCCACACCTTCCGGTACGGCTACCTTGTTACGACTT
>OMYR01000058.1 GCA_900315335.1 uncultured Bacteroidales bacterium | reverse complement strand
AACTTATCCAAGTCAGCCCAATACGTGCATCAAAGTTGCGCAACTTTGATGCACGTATTGGGCTGACTTGGATAAGTTTCGAGCTGTATCGGACACAAGTATCACTGTAATGAATTCAAATTTCAAACGAACAAACACGAATTTCAAACGGCAAAGTTTAAGTTTGAGACGGTAGAATAAAAAATTAAGGTCGTGAAGCATAAAATTAAGACAAGAAAAGAAAAAGTCAAGGTAGCGAATTAAAAAGTTAAGGCAAGAAAATAGGAATTTAAGACTGAAAAATTAAAAGTTCAAAAGAGAAAATTAAAAGTTAAGGCGGTTAGACGGGATCGACGTCTATCGATATGCGAAGTTGCGAATTGACACGCAAAGATAAAAACTCCTCGTTGTATTCTCTCAATCGCTGCTTGGCAGAAGCGTAAGAAAGGCTCTTTTCTATCTTTAACCAAATCTCCATTGCGTAATAATTCTTTATCCTTGCTATAATCGGCTCTTGCGGACCAAAAAGCCTCGAACCGAAAATTGTACGCAATCGGCTCGCATATTCAAAACTCTTGGACGTTAAAAACTCCTTGTCGCGATGCAGTAACGTCAGTTTTATCATTCGACAAAAAGGCGGAAAATTCATCATCTGACGCTCCTTGATTTGTATGTCGTACATATGTCGATAGTTTCTCTGAACAACATCTTGCATCAGCATATTGTCTTTTTCAAAGGTCTGAATCAAAACTCGTCCCTCGTTATTACGGCGTCCCGCTCTGCCACTGACCTGCGTCAGTATCTGAAAAGCACGCTCAAAGGCTCGAAAATCGGGATAATGCAGCATTGTATCAGTCCCTATAACGCCCACCAACGAAACGTTATCGAAGTCCAAACCTTTTGTAATTATCTGCGTACCGCACAAAATATCGATTTTCTTTGATGAAAAGTCGTTCAAAATATCGGTATATGCGTCTTTGGAACGCGTGGAGTCCAAATCCATACGCTTTATCTTCGCTTTGGGAAAATACAACGCAAGTTCCTCTTCTATTTTCTGCGTACCCGAGCCTACAATCTTCAAGGCGTGAGATTCACATTGCGGACAAGCACTCAACGCCGGCGTATGGTAGCCACAATAATGGCATTGCAGGTCTGCCGTATCCTTATGAAAAACCAAAGATACGTCGCAAGAAGGACATTTTGGAATATATCCGCACACGTTACACTCTATATGAGGAGCGTATCCTCGGCGGTTTTGAAAGATAAGCACTTGGCGGTTATTGTTTAGTTCGGCATCTATTGCGTCTATCAAGTCTTTGGAGAATATTCCATAGGTGGATTTGTTTTTTATTGCCGATTTCATATCCACAAGTTCAATGCGTGGCAAAGGCAAATCAAAATATTGCTTGGTAAGTTCCAAGAGTTGATACTTACCGTCAAGAGCTAACTTGTAGGTTTCCACGTTGGGCGTTGCACTTCCAAGCACCGTCTTTGCTCCAAATAGCTTTGCCAAATACAAAGCACAGTCCCTGCCATTGTAATGCGGCACGGGTTCGGTTTGTTTGAAAGAAGTGTCGTGTTCTTCATCAATAATTACCAATTGCAAATCTGTAAAAGGCAAGAAAACCGCACTTCTTGAACCCACAATGATTTGAAACTTTTGTTTGTTATGGGCTTCGGGGGTATCGTTATCGGCTTCGGAATTATCGGACATCATTGTACGATGCCAAATCTCGGCTCTTTCGAGCATGGAAAACTTAGAATTATACACAACAGCCTTATCGCCGAAATACTTTTCCAAACGGTTGATGAGTTGCATCGTTATTGCAATCTCGGGCAATAGGAAAAGAACCTGACCGCCGCCACTAACGACTTTATCGATAAGTTTGATATACACCTCTGTCTTACCGCTGCCCGTAACTCCGTGAATAAGAGTTATGGGATTGTCGTTCCAAGAATCGATAATGGTGTTAAAAACCTCTTGTTGTTGAGTATTCAAAACAATGGAATCAACATCCGCTGTTTTAATTCGGCTTTTCAAACGAGAAACTTCGTAAGATTGTCTAACGAATATGCCTTTTTTAAGCATAGTGTTAAGAGTGGAGAGATTATCCTTCCCGAAATCGTTTTTTTTCGGCCGAGTGTTGGTTTTGATTAGCGAAAGATATTTTAGGATTAACTGACTTTGGGGCTGGGTTCTCTTATTAGCGTCCAAATCTTGGAGTAGGGATTTAAGGTTTTCTTGATTGCGGTACTCTTCGTTAAGGGCAATAAAAAGTTCTTTCTTCGGGCGGTAACGAGAATAAAGTTCTTCATCGGTGATAAAGACGTCTTTTTTTATGAGTTTGTTGATTGTCGTTAAGACATCTTTGGCTTCCAAATTGGTTTTTAAGTCTTCAAGAGATATTTTGTCCTTTCCGACGATTAAATTAAAGATTTGCAGTTCCTTTTCATCAAAGTCGGAAATGTCGGAATTAAAGTATGGTGAGATAGTTACCATTGTCTCGCTTTTCAAACGAAAGGACGCAGGCAAAGCAACCGTAAGCACATCACCTATATATGAAACGTAATAATCGCTAATCCACTTAAAGAATTTTATCTGCTTGGGCGTTACAATAGGATTGTCGTCTATAATATCCAATATGTACTTCATTGTGGAAGAATGTTCGGTGGCAGGGTTGATATTGTCGTGCAGATTGACAACAATAGCGGAATAAATACGACTTCTTAACTGCACAACAACCCGTTGTCCGACTTTTATGTTTGTAATATTGGTCGGCACTTTGTAAGTATAAGAATACGGAAGATGTAATGACAATATAACGTCAGCGTATGAAGGACAATCAGATTTCATCAAAGGCTTTGAGTATTCTATTTATCGATTCGTTTATCTCACTCTCGGTTATGGTTAAAGGAGGTTTGATTGAAATACAATTGCTGTTGAATAGGTGCGTTCCGGTTATGATGCCATTATTAAAACACGAAATAAGAAGTTTTTGCCAATCCACTCCGTCATTCAAATATATGGCATTGAATAAGCCTATGCCCACAACTTGTTTTATATGTTTGTGGTGAAGTTTTTGTCTGTAAATCTCGCCTTTGGCTTTTACGCTTTCAATTAAATCGCCTTCGACAATGCAGTTCAATTGTGCAAGTGCGGCAGCCAAACAAACAGGATTACCGCCGTATGTTGTCGCATGACCAATCAATGGGTGGTGATTATTCAATCGATTCATTATATCTTCCTTGCCGATAAAAGCTCCGATAGGCAAGCCTCCGCCCATAGCCTTTGCAATACAAAGTATATCGGGAACAAATCCGTATTGCTCAAAAGCAAACAACGAACCCGTGCGACCAAAACCCGTTTGAATTTCATCTAAAATCAATACAGCACCCACTTCATCGCAACGGCTACGCAGTTTTTTCAGATAATCGTTCTTCGGCAACTCCACTCCTGCTCCGACAGCCACACTCTCGGCAACAACACAGCAAGTGTCAGAATCGATTTTAAGCAAATCCTCTTCGTTATTGAACTCGATGTTATCGGTACAAGGCAACAGGGGTAAGAAATTCGTGCGGAATTTTTCATCGCTAAGCATCGACACGCACGCAATGGTTGAGCCGTGATAAGAGTTGGCGTAAGAGATTATCTTGTTTTTGTGGTTGTATAGTTTTGCCGCCTTTATCGCTCCTTCGATAGCCTCGCTACCGCTATTGACGTAAAAGATTTGCGTTAAGTCTTTGGGCAGAAATTCTTTTAATCGAACGGCATAATCCATTTGCGGCTTTTGGATAAACTCTCCATAGACCATAACGTGTAAATACTTATCAATTTGGTCTTTTATCGCCTTGACAACTTCGGGATTTTTGTGTCCGGCGTTACCAACGCAAATGCCCGAAAGCATATCCATATAAAGTTTGCCATTAACATCTTCCACCCAAACACCTTCTGCCTTTACAGGCTCAATGATTATAGGGTCTATCTCTGAAATCTGTGCTACATTCTTACGAAATTCACTAAGTTCTATTGCCATTGCTTTATCGAAATTTAGGACTGCAAAGTTATAAAAATTTTAGTTTTCTTTATCGATTTATATCAATATTGAGATATTTTACGTTTCTATTACGCAAATTATTGTAATTTTGCCCACGAAACATATTAACAAGACAACGATGAATTTGAAAAAAAGAATGTTTGCACTCTTCGTGCTGATGTCTCTAATCAGTCCGATAGTTAAAGCACAGTACGAAATAACGTTTGAGATTAAAAACACAACTACCGATACTCTTCTTTTAGGCTACTATTGGCACGGCGGAACGTATGCAATAGATACGGCAATAAATAATAACAAAGGTAAATTCGTATTCAAAAACAAAACAAAACAATTGGAACAAGGCGTGTTCTTTATAACCGACACCAAGGGACATTACTGCGATTTTATCATAACAAAGGAAAAAAACTTGAAGTTCAAAACCGAAGATGCGGCGTGGTTGAAAAACCTTAGCGTCAAAGGTAGCAAAGACGAGGAGTTGTATATCGATTATATGCAAAAGAGCGATAGTTTAGGCTCTTTGTACAAAGAAATCATTGCAGGAAGAGAAACTATTTCAAAAGACGAATACGATTCTAAGCTCAAAAGATTTAAGGACGAAAACGACTCATTGAAAAACGCTTTTATTAAAAATCACCCAGACCATTTGCTTGCAAAAATTCTTTTGGCGGCTAAACCTATCGTTGTTCCGCAATCTGAAATAATTTATAAGCAAGACGGTAGTGTAGATTCGATAAAAATGCAAAACAATAGGTTCTGTTATTACAAGCGTCATTATTTTGACAATGTGGATTTAACTTGCGATGCTCTTTTGAATACCAACAAACAAGTGTTTATTGATAACTACAACAACTATTGGGAAAATGTAATGAAGTATGAAAAAGCCGACAGTATTTTGTTCTATGCCGAATATTGGATTAACAAAACCGGTAACGGCAAAATGTTTGACTTTTTCGTGCGAGATATTTCTTCTCGTTATTTGCAAAGTCCTATAATGGGACACGACAAAGTTTATGTCGGTATGGTGGATAAATATCTTAAAACAGGTAAATTCACAGGTCTTGCTCCCTCTGATGTGGAACAAAATATCAATAGAGCCGACAAGTGGCGTAATCTTCTGCTTGGTCAAACCGTTCCCGATTTGGCTTGCCCCGAAGGTGAGGAAGGTAGCAAGTGGAGACATTTGGACGAATTTAAGACAAAATACAAAATTCTCGTGTTTTGGGCTGCGTCTTGTGGTCATTGCACAACGGAAATTCCTAAATTGTTTGAGTTTTATAAACAATACAGAGGGCAATATAATTTAGAAGTCTTTGCCGTGCATACCGAGGGCGAGATTAAAGAAAGAGATACTTTTTTGGATAAATATGGCATAAACTGGGTTAATGTCAATGGTCTTATCGCCACATACGATTGGAGAGAATACTTTGATGTGGAAAAGACACCTATAATATATATACTCGATGCCAACAATAAAATTCTTGCTAAGAATATTGCTGCCGACAACGTCAAACAAGTTATGGATATATTGGAAAACGGAGGATTTGATTTATGAAAATATTTAAGTTAAGTTTGTTACTTATTGTCTTATGTTGCCTTACGACAATCGCTAAGGGGCAAAACAACTACAAGGTAAGTTTCTTTATCCACGAATACGAATACGACTCCATATTTATAGAGGGTTTCTGCGGAAGCAAAAACCTTAGAATGGATAGTATAAAAGTTTCAAAAGACGGAGGCTTTCATTGGATTGCCAAGGATTACCCTATGGGAATGTATATGGTCAAAAGCAAAAAAGGAGATTTGTTTTCGTTTGTATTGGAACAAAGCAAAGATTTTTCAATAGAGATTTATGATTCGGGAGAGTTCTTTGTAAAAAACTCTCCGGAGAATGACGCTTATTTTCTTTATCAAAAGGAAAATAAGAAATGCCAATCTGCGATGTACTATTATAAAATCAAGGCAAACGAACAAGGTGCCAATGTGGATTCATTAAGAAACGATATTTTGAATACAATAGATAGTTTCAACGTATTTCAAAAGAGTTTCTTTAAGACTTATCCCACAAATCTGATTACTGTTGTTTTTGACGGAATGGAGCAAACTGCACCTGCCTATTTCTTTAATAACGGTAAAGTTATCCCCGAAAAACAAGCGGAATATAATTTCTACTATCGCACACATTATTGGAATCGTTTCCATTTCACTGATAAAAGAATTTTATACACACCTTATTTTATCAAACAATTCAATTCCTACATAACCGAAGCCACTGCACAAGAGCCGGACTCAATCTGCACGGCTATTGACGATTTTATAAAAACGGCAGACTCAAAGGGCGGAAAGGAATATGCAGATTACATTATCGCGTGGTACTTGGATTATCTTCCGCAAATGCCTTTTTCTTTTAACGAAATGATTTATTCACATTTGGTCAATACTTATATAGACCGTGCGGCGACATACCTTATGCCTTCCGTTATAGAATATCACAAAGGCAATCTAAAAAAGATTGAACCGTTTCTTCCCGGAAAACTTATGCCGAATATAATTCTTGCCGACTTTAATAAAGTTCCGCATTCGTTGTATTCTGTCAAAAAAAACTATACTGTGTTGTATTTCTTCGCTTCCACGTGTGAGAGTTGCAAGAAAAACCTTGAAGATTTGACTAATTTTTATAATGATTTCAAAGATAAATACGACGTAGAGATTTTCTCAATAGATATTGACCAAGACTATGCTATATGTAAGGCACGACAGGAAGCCGACCCTTATCCTTGGATTGTTACCCACGCAAATGAAGCCGAACTTCGCCCCTATAATTTTCAATTAGACCACACTCCTACTTTATATATCTTGGATAAAGACAAACGCATCTTAAATAAGACTGCTATTTACAGCCACGTAAAACAAACTATCGAAAACGCCCAAAATATGGCTTCGCCAAAAGAGTAACATTACAGAGAAAAAAACAAGGGTAATTCAAGACAAAAAATTAATATCACTATTCGTTTTATTGATATTTAACACTATTTCGCTAATCACTCACATTAGAAAATTAATGTGAGTGATTATTTTATTAGTGTTTAACACCAATTTTTTGATTAGTGATATTAATTTTCTGTCTTTACATAATACTATATTTTATTATGTTTTTGAAAAATCTTTATTAATTTTCTATAAAAAATTTGGTTATTTCTTAAAAATATACATAAATTTGCAAAAAATTAATAATCAATAATCAAAAATTTAAGACAATGCAAAAAATTACATTTTTAATATTACTGATAAGTTCGGTAATATTATGCCCGACAAAGAGTCATGCACAGATGCAATCTTTAATGACAACAAGTACGAAAAGAGTACTAAATCCGGCAACAACTGCGATGACACCGGTAAAATCTGTCGCCGTTAATAATAAATCCATAATAACGGCAATTAATTATAAGTATTCACTTACAGGCGCTCAAATTATGGGTGCAGCATTCTATCTAACGAATGATGACAGCAATGCAGCATCAGGTCCGAATTACAGAGCAAAGGTTGGTCATTTGCCGAATTTTCAAATTACAGATATGGAAATAGACAGACATGAAGTTTTCTTCTGTGGTACAAAAAACCATGTTCCTTTTTTTGCTCATACCTATTTAACAAATTTGATAAACGGAGGAGTCGTGGATATTTTTATGTTACCAACGATGGCTGAGGTTTTCAAAATTGATGTCTATAAAAATACCAATGGAGAACGAAAAGTATCTTTGATCGGATATATTGGACGCTATGTTTTTATTGATGTAAATTTGGCTTCATTACAAAACAAAGTATATGTTATGAGTAGTAATATCAGATTGTTGGATGTGCGGCACGGTGCAAATACTGTTGCTGTATTAGGACAACGTGAAAACGGTAAGTTTGCATTAATATCTCATAATAGAAATGATTTACAAAATTATAATGGTTGCCTATATCAAACTCCACAATTATATCTCGATGATTCGGTTGGAAATTATCACTATTTGTTAGAAATGTATAGAGATAATCTTAATGATATTGCAATAGTTGGATATTCTGGAATGGATTTTTCAAGTGGAACAACTATTAGTTTAATACAACTTAGTAATATGAGCGTTATGCACACGCAAGCAGTTGATAGTCGGAAAGAAGTACGCTCAAAATTTAAGGATATGAGAATAGATGATTTTAAAAGATATTTACTGTGTTTAATTGAAAATCCTATGACAGGAGTTAATGATAATATATTTGTGTTAGACCCAATGTATAGTGGCAGTGGTAGTTACACTGTGAATGTTGCAATACCTGATACAAATACTAATGCCAATTATTTTACAAGCCTTGCTCCATATATAGGTTCTGCTTCTTATGTGGTCTTAGGTAAAAACAATAATAGTGTAACCTTTTTTGATAAAATATCGTCTTCCTATTCAAATTTAAATTGTGCTGGTCAAACTTCGTTTAGGGTAGATACAATAGAGAAAATAGAAAAACTTGGCTCAATTTACTACGAGGATATAAATTCTCTACCAATGAGTCATGATACTGTTAATTCTGCATCTGCGATTGCAACTTATTCAATAATATGTCAATAAAATTAAGGAGGATATAAAAATGAAAAAAGTATTTTTATTTATAGTATTAAGCGTTTTT
>OMYR01000061.1 GCA_900315335.1 uncultured Bacteroidales bacterium | reverse complement strand
GTTTGTGGTTATTCAAATATACAATTTGTTCGGCAGTTTTCTCCGTTTTAGACACAATCACTCGAAATGTCGGATGAACCATTTTTTGATTGGATTTTTCGTTTTTTTGTTGTGATATATGGGTAAAATTATATGGTAAAACGATGAAAATTTACTGTGTTTTATAAAAAAGAATAGCGAAACTGAAAAAGTTGGAAAAGTATATAAAACAAAAAAGGTAAGCTACTTATATCGCACCGCTACAACCTTTTTACCCTTGCTTCGGTCAAGACCTGGGGGAGTTCAAAGGGAGCTGGTCGTACAAGACTTACCCGAATGCAAAAGTACAACAATTTTTTGAACTGACAATATTTTTTTAGTTTTTTTGCATAATGCGGCTATATTTGCGTAATTTTGTAATCTAAATTAATAAGAGGTGGAATTGGAATTAAACGAAATATTAACCAAACAAAATTTTACTAAACAAGAACTCGTATATCTACTTTCATTAGAGGGAGTGGATATGCAAAAATTATTGGATAAGGCTTTGGAAGTCAAATTAAGATATTTGGATAACAATGTTCATTTGCGTGGTTTGATAGAGTATTCCAACAAATGTAGGAAAAATTGTTTGTATTGCGGATTAAGGAAAAATATTTCGGCTGTCAATCGTTATGAATTAAGCGAAGAAGAGGTTTTGGAGTGCGCAAAAATTGCTATCAAATTGCATTATGGTTCTATTGCTTTACAAAGTGGCGAAAGACAAGATGAAAATTTTATTGAAAAAATAGAATATTTAATCAAAAAGATTAAAGAGATTTCCGATAATAAACTTGGCATAACTCTTTCGCTTGGCGAACAAAATGAAGACACATATAGGCGTTGGTTTTTGGCCGGGGCGCATAGGTATTTACTGAGAATAGAAACGACAAATGAGGAATTGTTTTATAAAATTCACCCGAGAGATTTGTCGCATTCGTTTCAAACAAGAAAAGATTGTATAGATGCTTTGTTGAATATAGGTTATCAGACTGGGACGGGCGTGATGATTGGGCTGCCTTTTCAAACTGTGGAAGATTTAGCGGAAGATTTGTTATATTTTAAACGAAAAGAAATAGCAATGGTAGGTATGGGACCTTTTATTCCTCATCCTGATACTCCGTTATATAAATTCAAAGACATTATTCCGCCAAACGAAAAGCGAATGGCTATGACTATGAAGATGATTGCGGTTTTGCGGTTGATGATGCCAGAAATAAATATGGTGAGTGCTACCGCCAATCAGACGATTGATGAATTCGGAAGAGAGAAAGCCATACTCAGCGGAGCGAATGTAATAATGCCTAATATTTCGCCAAAGCAAAGTAGAAAAGAATACTTGATTTATCCTGATAAAGACACTGTTAAAGATAGCGGCGAGTGGTGTAGCAACAGCCTTGATAATAGAATGAGTAGTATTAACCACAAAGTGCTTTATGATGAGTGGGGAGATAGCGTTGCTTTCACTAAAAGGCAAATTAAACGATAATGTTATGGATTTATATTGAAAATTTCGTATCTTTGCACTTTAAATAAAAATCATTATGAGAAAAATTACTATCATCTTATCATTAGTCGTTTTGTTTTTTGGTTGTTCGACGACAAAAAACAATACAGATATGGTCATATCAAGACAAGGCATAACAAAATATCATATCATTGTACCTAAGAAACCTTCCGAAAACGAGATGCTTGCTGCTCAACTTATGCAGGAGTCTATATATAAAATAAGTGGAGCAAAAGTACCTATCGTGAATAAATGTAGAAAATCACACAAAGAAGAAATACATATAGGTAATACCGATTGCAATTGTGTTGTTTGTGATAAACCCAACACGATAAGTGTAGAGAGAAAAAAGAACTCACTTTACTTTAATTGCAAAGATGATGAATATACATTGTATTCGGTAGAGGATTTCGTGGAAAATCATCTTGGAGTAAGGAAATATGCTTCGGATTGCGAGTATTATCCAACGGATTCCAATTTGACGCTGACGAATTTTTCGTCATACACATATACAACGCCAAATTCTTTTAGAAATATTCATGGACAGCTAAATAGAAGGGACATTGCATTGAAACATTGGTTGAAAGCACAAACTACCGAAGATATGTTCGCTAACGGTTATTTCGTGCATACAATCCTCAAACTTTGTTCTCCTCAAAAATATTTCGATACCAATCCCGAATATTTTGCGTTGGTCAATAACGAACGAAGCAGGGAACAGGTTTGTTGGACAAATGAAAAGGTTTTTGGTATTGTAAAAGAAAATCTTGCAACGGCAATGCTTATTCAACCCGATAAACAAGTTTGGAGTGTTTCGCAAGCAGATAATGATGTGGTGTGTCATTGCGAAAATTGTCAAAGACTTATCGATGAATACCATTCGGATGCCGCTCCTGTGATATACTTCGTTAATAAAATAGCAAAGGCTTTTCCCGATAAAACAATCTCTACTTTGGCTTATCGTTTCTCACGAAAATGTCCCGAAGGTATGACTATTGAAAACAATGTCCAAATTATGCTTTGTTCAATTGAAGCAGACAGAAACAAGACAATAGAAGAACAAGGCAAAAGCGAAGGCAGTTTTGCTTACGATATGACCCAATGGGGTAAGATTACAAAAAACATATTTCTTTGGGATTACGTGGTGGATTTTGATTATTATGTATCACCGTTTCCTAATCTTCATGTTTTGCAACCTAATATCCAGTTTTTTGTTCGTAATAATGCTTTTCAGCACTTCCAACAAGGCAACCTTGATAACGGACATGAGTTTTCGGTGTTGAAGAATTATTTGATTAGTAAGTTACTTTGGAATCCAAATATCAATGCAGACAGCATTATAAACGATTTTTGTATGAATTATTACGGCAACGAGGCTGGTAGTGTCATTAAATCGTACATTGACGATATTGAACAAAAAGCCTATGACTTGAAAGGTAAAGTTGTTTTGGATATTTATGGTTCTCCTGTTAAATATAAAGACGATTTGTTTACAAAAGAAAATCTTTTGCATTGGGAAAATTTATTCGATATTGCCGAACAAAAGGCTTGTAACGATAGTGCGTATTTGGCAAGGGTTCAAGTGGCTCGTATGCCTATAGATTTTGCGATTATGGAGATAGCAAAAACCGATATGTATGGACAAGACGGTTGGTTTGAACAAATTGACGGTAATTGGCAGGTTAAGAAAAATATGCAGGATAAGTTGGAGAATTTCTATAAGGCTTGCAAGTTTGCCGATGTTGCCGATTTGAGTGAAAAAGGCTTGACTCCCGATGCTTATTACAATGCAACAAAACGTATGATTAATAGCGATGTCGTCAGCAACCTTGCTTTTCATAAGAATGTTATTTCCGATATTGCTCCTTCCGAATCTTATTCCAATGGTAAGTTATCTACTTTGACCGACGGGGTTATCGGTTCTGATGATTACAAGATGCTTTGGATTGGTTGGTGGGGTTATGATTTTTCTATCTCTGTCGATTTGGAGCAAGTGGTGAAAAACAAAGAGATTTCCATTTCTTCTTTAAGCAAACCCGCATCTTGGATTTTGCACCCTATAAGTATAGAATGTTTGGTAAGTAAAGACAATAAGAAATTCATTTCTTTGGGAACGATAGAAGGCGACGGCTACAATAAAAATGCTCCTATGATAAAGGAATATAAATATAAGGCTGACGATGATTTCAGATATATAAAGTTTGTGGTTACAGGAACGAAAACATTGCCTTCTTGGCATTATTGTTACACCAAAAATTCTTGGGTATTCTTAGATGAAATCATTGTGAAGTAATTTTTGAAAAATAGTGTCAATAACTAATTTATTAATGTGAGTGATTATTTTATTGGTGTGACTGATTAAAAAAACAGTTATTGACATTGTAGAAAGTAAATAAGTAATGGAAGAAACAACACAACACAACATAACGCAACAAACAAACGAAACGAAAACGCCTTTTCAATTTGCTTTTCGTTGGGGAAGTATTATCGGATTTATAACATTATTGTATTATCTGATAGGTTTCTATACTAAATTTGAAAGGTTCGTTTATTTTGCCGATATATATTTTTTGATAGAGATTGCTTTGATTGGGGTAATGATAACCAAGTACAAAAGAGAGAATAATGTTTTGACGCTGAAATTCTCTAAAATGATTAAAATATGTTTCTATGCTTCAATAATTATTGCGGCGTTTTATGCTTTGTATTTTGCTTTGAAGATAATAAAATTAGATCCTTTGTTCTTCCAAACATATATGAGCGAAGTGTTCAAACTGATGCAAGAGAGTTTTCAGGTTGATTATTCTGCTAATATGACACCTCAGACATATTCTGTTTTCAAAGCGAGTTTTGTTTTTGCAACTTACTTGTCTTTTGTATTTAATACTATGTTTTATTCCTTACTTCTTTGCGCTTTTATATCGTTTAATCAAAAACTTTACATACGAAAATGAGAAAATTAATAAGAAGATACGAGTCGGTTATGCACGGCAATTATCATAGAATGTCTTTGCGATATGGTCTTGTGATAGGAGCGATAATGATAATGTCGTTATTGCTTAGGTATTTGATGATATACAAACCTTCTTCGCCAATGACCATTTGGGATAATATTGCGATGTTGGTTCTTATGGCTTGCTGTGTATTCCATTATCGTTCCAATTTGGAGAATAAGAAAATAACTTTCAAGGAGAGTTGGCTTGTAGGGTTTTATTCAGGTTGCGTGGCAGCGGTGCTATTTGGCGTTTTTATGTATATATATGCCGCAAATATAGATAGTGAGATGAGTCTGCGTTGTGCTAACAATTTAAGAGAGATTGAGGAATATCAACAATACACATCCGAAGATTTTGCACAGATGACACGCCCGAGCGTGATAGCGTTTCAATCTGTTATATACAATATAATAATGGCTATCTTGTGGGCTTTTGTTATTGGAATTTTATTGAAAAACGAGGATTCCCAACCACGAATAAAAGAAAAACAATAAGCAAACGTTTTATTAGTGTTAATGATTGGAAAAATAATGTGAGAGATTAATTTGCTAATGTTTAACACTAATTTAGCGAAAACACTGAAAAATCCAAGAGATTGGGGATTTTGAAAAGTATAGAAGAGAAATAAAAGAAAAAAACACATAATTGAATATGGATATATCTGTTATAGTGCCTTTGTTGAATGAAGTTGAGTCTATCAGAGAACTAACCGATTGGATAAAGAAGGTTATGGACGAAAACAAATTTACTTACGAAATCATTATGGTTGATGACGGAAGCAAAGATGGTTCGTTTGAAGAGATAGACCGTTTGATTGAGGCAAATCCTAATATAAAAGGAATAAAATTCAGACGAAATTACGGCAAGAGTGCTGCATTGAATGTAGGTTTTGAACATTGCAATGGAGACGTTGTTATAACTATGGATGCGGATTTACAAGACTCTCCTGACGAAATACCTGAACTTTACAAGATGATTAAAGACGATGGCTTTGATTTAGTTTCGGGTTGGAAGAAGGTACGTTACGATAGCAAATTAGCCAAAAACATTCCGAGCAAGTTATTTAACGCTACAACGAGAATGATGTCAGGCATAAAGTTACATGATTTCAATTGCGGGTTGAAAGCATATAAAAAAGACGTTGTTAAATCCATTGAAGTCTATGGCGAGATGCACCGTTATATTCCTGTTATTGCCAAATGGGCAGGTTTTTCCAATATTGGCGAAAAGGTTGTCAAGCACCGCAAACGCGCTCATGGTACATCGAAGTTTGGAATGAATAGATTTATCAATGGTTACTTGGATTTGATAAGTATTATGTTCGTTTCCAAGTTCTCAAAAAAACCTATGCACTTCTTCGGGGCTGTCGGTTCGATAATGTTTTTTATCGGTATTTTGGCTGCCGTTATTCTTGGAATACAAAAGATAATTGCTATATGTAACGGCATACCGATGAGAAGAATTGCCGATACAACGTATTTCTATATTTCTTTGGTGTCTATTGCGATAGGTATTCAGTTGTTCCTTACGGGATTTTTGGCAGAACTAATCGGAAGAAATTCGCCTACAAGAAATTCATACATTATAGAAAAAGAAAAGAATTTTTAAGCAAAAAAATTAACGTGTGTTGATACCGCAAAATTTTGATGTGATACCACAAAATTAGTGTTAATGATTAGAAAAATAGTATTAAACATTAGCAAAATAGTGTTAAACATCAGTAAAGCGATTACTTTGATTATTTTTGCGATTTAGCTAAAAAGGTTTTTGCTATTAATATATAATAAGAAAATTAAAAATCTAATGATTATGACAATACAGAAAATTATTGAGCAGTCCATACTTGTCAAACAAGATATACTTAAAAGCGAGGATTTTATTCAAAGGATAAACAAAAGTATTGAAGTGATAGTTGAGGCTTATAACAAGAAAGGCAAAGTATTATTTTGTGGCAATGGGGGATCGGCAGCCGATGCTCAGCATTTAGCAGCCGAATTGTCGGGACGTTTTTATTTCGACAGACCTCCACTATCTGCCGAAGCCTTGCATGTCAATACATCTTACTTAACAGCAGTTGCAAACGATTATTCATACGATAAGATTTTTGAGCGTATGGTTGAGGCGACTGGTAAGGCAGGCGATGTTTTGGTGGGTATATCCACTTCGGGCAATAGCGATAATATTTGCAAGGCGATGCTAAAAGCAAAAGAATTGGGTATGATAAACATTGCTCTGACAGGTAAAAGCGGTGGTAAAATGAAAGACTTGGCTGATATTTTACTTAATGTGCCTTCTTGTGACACGCCACGAATACAGGAATCACATATTATGATTGGTCATATCATTTGTGAAAAAGTTGAACAAGCATTGTTTGGCAATGAAAACCGATAATATAACGATTAATGCTCAAACATCTTTGTTCTTGGATAGAGACGGAGTTATCAATGTTCGTAAGATTGGCGGATATATACTTTCTTACGAAGAATTTGAGTTTATCAGTGGCGTTAAAGAAGCATTGAGGATTTTCAATTCATTGTTTGCACGTATCTTTGTTGTAACCAATCAGCAAGGTATCGGAAAGGGGTTGATGAGTGAGGAGGATTTTTCTATTTTGAGTGAAAAGATGTTACAGGAAATACACTCTGAGGGTGGAAGAATAGATAAGATTTATCATTGTCCTGATTTGGAAACCGTGTCTTCACCGGACCGTAAGCCCAATGTAGGAATGGCTTTCAAGGCTGCAAAAGATTATCCCGAGATAGTATTTTCCAATAGCATAATGGTGGGAGATGCAATGGGAGATATGCTTTTTGGAAAACGTTGTGGTATGACTACCGTTTTTATTGATAACAAGACGGAAGAGGAAATTGATAGGGATTTGATAGATTATAGTTTTGATAGTCTGATTGACTTTGCGAATTTTTTGAAAGATAACAATAAATAATTTATATATATGAATAATATTTTGAAAACAGGTTTGGTTTGGGGAGTTGCATTATGCACTTCGATAGTAACAGTGAATGCACAAAACCAAACGGATAAAAACGGTAAGAAACAAGGCGAATGGATAAAGAAAGATAAGAATAATCGCATCGTTTATAAAGGACAGTTCAAGGACGACTATCCTATGGATACTTTTTATTATTATGACAGAAATGGTAAGATTGAACTGAAAAACTATTACACCGATAAAGGTCGTAAGGTTTATTCTCAATTTATTTATCCCAATGGCAGTGTAAAGGCAAAGGGCAATTACGTTGATAAAAAGAAAGAAGGACTTTGGGAATATTACACCGAAAAAGGCAAGAAGATTAGCGAAGAAAATTATATCAACAATGTAAAAGACGGCATTGAGAAAAAATGGGAGACGAGTGGTAAAGACGTTATCGAAGCCACAACCTACAAGCGTGGTGTTAAACAAGGCGAATATTTCTGCTCACTTTACGAGGAGGGATATTACAAAACTTTTTATAATAATAATGTTTTGGACGGCGATTATATGGAATATTATCCCGACGGCACATTGAAAATCAAGGGTCGCTATGAAAAAGGTAACAAACAAGGCACTTGGGAAGTTTATGATATGCAAGGAACATGTGTTCAGAAGTTGTTTTATAAGGATGATAAGTTTTTGGGCGATGCCATTCGTTTTAACTTACAACAAGGTGTGAAAGAGATTCCGCAAAAAGATATTTTATTGGTTCGTCAAGCGGGAAAACAAAGTCAGATAGTGCTTTCCAATGGCGACAGATACAATGTCTTTAACAGCATAGGAGGAATAGTAAAATTATTGTCTGTTAATGATTTTGTACGTATTAACGAGAAAAGCGAATTGTATTTGAATACATCTGTTATTGAAGGTTTCAATGAGGACGGAAGTGTAAAAACCAAGATAGATTTCGGTTATAAAATCATAGCAGATAAAGACGCCCAAGGCGTTATTGAATCCATGTTTAGAACCGACTTTGAAAAATAATAAGTAGATAGTTCTCAAAGAGACGTGGAGGTATTGGAGCCGCTGTGGCTGCGTAAGGAAATGGCAGGGAAGATAGAAAGGATGTGGAAGAAATATCAAGAGTAAACATTATACTAAACTCTATAAAATATGAAAAGAACAATTATAACCGTTGGCAGCAGGGGATATAATATAGCAATTGACATTATCAATGCCGGTTTGTTTCCTGATTCACAAATTATCATCTGCGACACTGATGAGAGCCAACTAAAGTCCAACGCAAAGAAAATGTCTGCCGAAGCAGTGCTTTTAGAGAAATATCCTTATGATAAAATTAAAGTAAAATATATCAATTCTGTTGACGAGGTAACAAGTAGAATATCGCCAGATGTAGAGGAGGTGATTATTTGCTCAACGCTTGGAGGAATGACTGGCTCCAAATATGCCCCACTCATTGCTATGGCGGAGAAACTAAAGGGAAAGACCGTGTGTACACTTGGTAGTTTGCCTATGACATCAGAGGGGAAATTGGCGAATATGCGTGCGGCAAAGGCAAAAAGGAAATTGGCTGTTGCATCTGACCTCATAGTGTTACAATGTAATGAAAGCATTCAGAATATAAAAGGATTTACACTCCTCGATATGAACAAACCGCTTGTAGAGGTAATGAAATCGTTTCTTGAAAATCATTCGATTCAGGACCTTTCATTATCATTAAGTTCGTCCAGAAACGGTCTGTTGCCGATAGAATATCAAGACTACTCCAATGAATATTTCTTTATACGAGGATGCTTCGCTAAAGGAATTACGGAGGCAGACAGAGTTCAGGTATTTGACCTTTGAAGAATCAAAATGGTAGTTTGTATATCTTAATGGAAGAATTAAAATTATTATTGTCTGAATTTCGGTGTTATTATGAAAGACTTTGCAGCAATAGATTTTGAGACAGCCAATAACGAACGTTCATCAGTTTGTTCAGTAGGTGTTGTGATAGTACGTGATGGCGAGATTGTAGATACATTTTATTCGCTCATCAAGCCAGAACCAGAATACTATAATTTTTGGTGCAGTCAAGTGCATGGATTATGCTGTGAGGACACCGACAACGCACCGATATTTCCTGAGGTATGGAAACAAGTTAAGCCACTAATAGAAGGCTTACCATTAGTAGCTCATAACAAGCCTTTTGATGAAAGCTGCCTTAAAGCAGTCTTCCGTGTCTATCAGATGGACTATCCTGACTATGAGTTTTACGATACGCTTTGTGTCTCGCGACGTGCTTTCCCTGAATTAGAGAACCATCAGCTTAATACTGTTGCGGCAGCCTGTGGCTATCGGTTGGAAAATCATCATCATGCGCTGTCGGATGCAGAGGCTTGTGCGTGGATAGCGAGAGAGATATTATAAATAAATATATTAAAGAGTTGACATGAACGAGTCTGTTTCAAATGAAGATCTTATCAGAACCGTGAAGGATGTATTCGTTTACGCTATAGGGTACAATAAGCATTATACGATACCTTCATACCAAAGAGGGTATAAGTGGAATAGGGAAAATGTCATCAAATTGCTTGATGACCTCAAACATTTTGAACAAGGAAACACTGAGAATAGCCAGTCGTTTTATTGTCTCCAAAATATTACAATTGTACCGTTAAAAGACGACTCAGGGTGGAATGTTGTAGATGGTCAACAACGTTTGACGACTTTATATATTATCTTGTCATATCTCAAAAAGGAAGATTCAAGTGCAAAGTCTGAACTCTCTTTCTTCTCAGTCCCAGACTGCATAAAGTACAATGTGCGTAAGGAAACTGGAGAATTCCTTATTGATGAAGTATTTACGGGTAACATATGGAACGATGACATAAATCCAAATTCTGCCATTCGCAAGGATCAATGGTACATCCTTGATGTTGCTGCTGGAATAAAAGAATGGTTTAAGATACCAGAGAACAACATAAAATTAGAAACCATCACCAACCGACTGAAACTAATTGTCAATAACATAACAGACAATTCGGTCAGTGAGGAAGAAATATTTTCAGGTTTGAATGGTGGTAAAGTAGATTTGGACGGTGCAGATTTGGTGAGAGCCGAACTTATCACTCGATCGGCAAAGGAGAAATATCAAAATAGTGATTCGTCTAAAGTGAAGGAATTTCGTATGCGAATTGCCTTGGAACTTGACACAATGAACTTGTGGTGGAGCGGTAAAGAACAGAAAACGTATTTTGAGCAATTCCTTTCCGACAGCCTGTTAAAGACTTCTTCATTCGACCATAACACTTATCCTATCGGACTTTTGTATAAGCTGTATTATGCTATTCATAAACGAAAAGGGGAAAAGTTTGGCATAGAATTCTTTGAAAACGGAAGAGACTTCAATAATAAAGAAGGGGACAATCACTGGGAATTATATGAGACAATAACACAGCTACATCATACACTACAAATGTGGTTTAACGATCCTTTGTTATATCACCTTACAGGCTATCTTATGTTCAGATTTAAACATGAGACGATAGAAGAGAATGATATGAAGAATATTCTACCAGAGAGCAAAGGCGATAAAGTTATTGATATAAACTATATTTGGCAACTTTGGAAAACCTCTTACACAAAGAATGATTATCTTCAAAAAGTGATAATGACAATTAAGAATTTGCTCTGTAAAAGAGAAAATAAAGACGATCTTGTAAAATCCATTCGTGAAGTCAACACCCAATGGTACGGCAAGGATTCGCAAGGAATTACCGATGTGCTTGTGCTTATGGATGTAATGATATGCATTGGTATTTACAAAGACCTTTGGGAAGAAATCAACCCTACGGAAATTTTGCATGTGTATGACTTGAAAGCAGGAAAAATGCGCTTACCTGCGGCCTACTTTACGAAGCATAACGAAAACTTTGAACATATCCGCTCATGTGCACCTAATGAGAAAGAAGGCAAAGAGGAACGTGACAAGTCTGTTTGGATTAGCGAAATATCACGCAATTACAACGTCAATGACGTAAATAGCGAACCTCAAAAAGAAACTGATGAACAAAAAATGCGTAATGCACTTCTTGATATATTAAATCAGTATCCCAATGACACGCTTGATGATGCAATAATACAACGTCTCAACATAAAGATGAACGAATATGGACAACATTCTATAGGCAACATGGCGTTGCTCATAGAGCATGTAAACAAGAGTTATGGCAATGCGCCATTCCAAGAAAAGATACAACGTATTTTCATGGAGTACATGAATAACAAATGGTACATTCGCCCCTATACAATGATTGTATTTGAGCGTAAGCTCAATGATAAAGATAAATTGTGGCGGTGGACACGTCTTAATATCGGAGAGAATGCTACAAACATTGCTAATAATATTAACCGTTTCTTAAACATCGAACTATGATAGAACAATACAATATAAGGGAACTGCTTTCTCAGTTCACACTTTTCGTTCCTGAAATCCAGCGAGACTACGTTTGGGGTAACGGAACACATTGTAATAACGTGTTAAGGCCTTTTCTCGTTTCGTTGAATCATAATTTGAAGGACGACAAGAAATGCAACGTTGGCTTTCTATATTCTTACACGAACAATGGGAATGATTGCAATAAGGACAACTATATCATCGACGGACAGCAACGTTTTACGACAATAGTATTGTTGCTTTATGTCCTGTCAGTGCGTGAAAGCATGAACTTTGATGAATTGATAGGCATCTCCAATCCAACCACGTATTTCTCCTACAATGTAAGACCACAGACGGAATCTTTCATGCGTATGCTCTTCAAGTCGAAGGTTATAGACGGGAAAAGTATCACTAACCAAGTATGGTTCTTAGATGAATATAAAAAGGACATGACAATCAGTTCAATGATTAATGCCATAAAAAATATCGGGGAACAGTTGGATGATCTACAAAATATAACATTCAATAAGGTGCTTGATAATATTTGCTTCTGGTATTTCAATGTTCAGGAGACATCACAAGGCGAAGAACTTTATATCACGATGAACAGTCGTGGACAAAAGCTCACAAATGCTGAGCAAATAAAGCCTTTCTTATTTGACCAATGGCAAAAAAGAACTACTCAGCTTGATGATGATTCCGATTATGCCAAACTATGGGATGACTGGGAAGAAATGTTTTACTCTAAGAAGGGTACACTTGGCATTGCATCGGTTGATTTTGCTATAAACTCATTTCTCCGCATTGTTTATGAGATGTTGAGCTGCAATGAATGTCGTGGAGACATCCCACATCGCACTCCATTGCTTTCCCTACCCACAATAAAAAAGTATATGGATGTTATGATTGATTTTGCAGAAAATGAATGGACGGAATTACTGTCGGATGACATTTCATATCGTCCTAACGGAGTTCTCAAAGCTCTTATTGCCGAAGGGCTAAAACCTGTACATCGTGCAGGAGATACAGAACGTGTAGAACATATATTCAGAAATGTTATTACCAGAAGAAAATACAAGCTAAATCATGTTGACCTGCTGAATTTCTTATCTGTATATTCTCTGTCTACTGATAGTATTTATGACTTTATCCTTAATCATAGAGAACTCAGTGACACTATTTTTGACGCACATGAAATAGATAAAATCACCATATACAAGGCTTTTGAAGGTAATCCATCTGTCCAACAAGAAATTGAAAAAACATTTGCGCAAGCAGAGTCAAGAAAAGTATGGAGTGGAAATATATCTCCGCTTCTTCAGTGGTCAATGACCGATGACAAATTTGCAAGTTTCAGTATTGATACATTCAAATCTTATCTGGAAAAGTTTGATTATTATTTTGCAGATTATAAGCTAAAGAAAAATGAGATGGATAAGGTGCGCAGGGCTTTACTCGCTTTTGGATTGCACGATTATCCTCGCATTTTCCGTGGAAATACTAATACGAGTTTTGCTTATGAGCCAGAAGATTGGCACGTTCTCTTCCTTGATAAGGAAAACTATGGCAAGATGAAAGATTTCTTCGACAACCACTCTGATGAATCAGCCTTAGATAAACTCATCCAAGAATTTCCAATAGAGAAAGATTATAGCGAGTTTGTACACATTCCAGAACTGCTTGGATATTGCGCCCAAAAGAATATACAATGGTGGTATGGGCATATATATCTAATCAGTGCCACAAACGCGAGAAGTAGCCATGCCAACATCCATGCCTATAAGTACTATTTGACAAGAAGGCAGACATTAAATTTTGAAGGATGGTCGAAACTTAATTTCTGGCCTGGAGATAATACCTGTGCTTTCTTAGATCAAATTGATAAAGGTGAAAAACATATTGCCATTGATGCATATTGGAATGGTGGAGAAAAGCATAAGCAAATGGGTATTGACGTTTTCATGAGAGATACAAAGTCTGGTGAAGCAAAGAAGCATCTTGCTTGCATTCAGAACTTAGAGGGCTTTACATGGATAGAAAAAGATGGTCGCTTTAAAATGTTTATGGAAACACCAAACGATGAAAGGGATGCTTTTATATTGATGGATAAGAAAATAACAGAAATAATAAATTATCTAAATCAACAAAATTTATAATACACCTAAAATCCGCAAAAGTTATCATGAAGTTAAGATTTCATGTTTTCAGCCTACGTATTTGCCAATCAAGTGTGCACGACGCACAAAAATCATCCAAATAGAGCATAACTTCCCCTTACCCCACAAAGCGGCTTGAGGCAATACGCTGTTACAGTCCGTCAAATGGCCGTAATCATCCGGAGAATGTCTTGAACACCCCGGCATAGGCATGCATGAGCCGCAGTCTGCCCTGAAACGGTTGACGGTAAGCCCCTTGTACTCAAGTCTCTCAAAGAATCTCCTCAGGGTGTCCTCCTGGTGGAAGCGGACGTTGGTGTTGCCGTCGCTGTTCTCTATGCCGACAATCATGTCGCCGATAACGGCAACGCCAGGTCTGTAGCCTGTAAACTTCTTGTAAGTGGGCTTAGCGTCATACTTTCCCGTCTCAATGAGCTGGTGGTCGAAGTCAACGTCATAACATTCACCCTCTTTCAGCTGCCCTGAGGCCAACAGACAGTTCAGAAGTAATGTGTTGAGCGTGTCGGATGTATTGAAGTCATAGGACTTGCCGAAATCTGATGTATATGAAATGTTTTCATTTGTCAGTTCCTTTATTGCCCTGAGGATGGTGTCCGCGCTGCACGTGCGGAGATGGGGGTGGAGTGAGACATGCTCCATGAGATGTGAGCTTATGTCCTCCACGCATGAGCCGCCACAGAAATAGACGCACATCAGAGAGCGGATAATCTCGCTGTATTGATAGCCGAATGAGCTGCAGCGAAGACCGAGCGTGGAGTCGATGGTTTCGCCTAAAATAATGTTAAACTGCTCCATTATTGGAAATATTCCTCCAAAAGGGGTGAATTTCTCGGATTTTATTTGTACCTTTGCCACGTCATTCAGAATTTTGCCTGTTTTCTAATGCAACACTAAGATAAGTGAAATTTCTGACATGACAAAATCCTGGGCAACTTTTTGTTGCTCAGGATTTTATAAATAATATTAAACTATAGTGTTGCGGAATTAAGGTAATTGTAGAACTAAAGAAAGAATTTATATGATTTCATACACTAAATTTGAACTATTCGACCCACTGAACTCTCAGCGAGAGATATTGCCTGATATTCCTGGTAATTCTGTCATAGTATTACGGCAAGGTTCTTCTTTGCCTAATAATGTCGAACCTTCGCTTCCTCAAATGACTTTTTTTCATTACAAAGGAGAAGAATATAAAGTAATTTATGTTGGTAAAAGTAGCAAAAGTTTACGCACACGGGATTATAATCAACATTTCAAAGGAACGGCAGGAAATTCCACTCTTCGCAAGTCTATAGGTTGTTTATTAGGGTATCAACTAATTCCTCGTGATGCAAATGCCCCACTAAATGGGAAAACCAAATTCAATGAAGATGATGAAAAAGCATTATCCAAATGGATGGAAAACAATTTGTTGGTTTTCTTTTATGCCAACGCTGAATACGTCTCTTTAGACAAAGAGCTTATCAAAGTATACAATCCTCCTCTAAATTTACAAGGGAATTTTAATGAGGTTAATTCAGAGTTCCGAAAAAGGCTTTCTTCATTGCGCAACCAATCCTTGCCAGATGCTGACATGTTGAATAATTCGACACCATCTGTTGATACAGCAAAAGCAATACCTGTTTGTTGTTGTCCAGTATGCGGAAACCGCATAAAAATTAGAGGGTCTTTAGAATTACATAGGAAACTTACGTGTTACTCGTGTGGAAATGTTTTTAGAAATCCATATTACAAACCGTATGATTTGATAATGTATGCTGTTATAGCAGCTGTCATCATATTTGCTGGTTACTTTTTGTTACAACCGGATTCTTCACAGTATATCGGAGACAAACAGGAATTAACATATAGCGAAGCAAAGGTTGGAGTGAAATTCTTCCTAAAACATAATTATCTAAAAGACCCCGATAGTTATGAGGCCATTGAATGGATTGCTTTTGGAACATACAACGAAGAGAATGATACCTATTTTGCTTTACATAAGTATAGAGCCAAAAATAGTTTTGGAGGTTATGTTGTCGAAGAAAAGGTTTTTGTTTTAGATAAAGATGGTAATGTCCTTAAAATGGTAGATGATATGAATGAAATAATCAATGATTATTAAAACAATGATAAGATTATGAAATATAGAGAGAATAAGGTTAGATAAATGCTCTTGCACTTAAAGATGAAGAGTGATAAACAAATATAATTATTGTAGTCAAATTGTCTGTTCGAGAAATTATATATCTTTGTAAGAGAGTTCTTTGTAAGCAAATCAAGGTAGAACGCGGCAAATGGCACAGTTGCTAAATCATTACCTCAAAATTGGGTAATTCTCCCAATGTCCTTATTATAAGGAACTAAGAAAGCTATTCCAAAATTATAGAATTATTTTGTACGGCAGATGACTTTTGTAAGTTTTTTGATGCTATGATAGAAAAATATACAATTATCAAAACAAATACAAAACGTCTTTATCATAGACAATCAACGATTATGAAAGGAGTATTAATGAGCGTGTCAGACAAATAACTTCTTAGAAAAAGGGCTATCATAGAGACCGTAATGATTAATTGAAAAATATTGCACAGGCAGAACATTCAAGGCATCGGTGTTTTGATAATTTCATTGTAAATATGCTTGGTGCCATAGTAGTTTGTTGTATGTTTCCGCAAAAACTTTGCATCAATGTGCACCGTTCGTTAGACAAGCAATTTGCATTGTTTTAATTTTCGTCGAACTCACGTTAAATTAAATTTCCTTAAACACTATTTGTGTGTTTTCACAAAAATAGTGTCCCTGATTATTTTACTGATTAGGGACACTATTTGAATGATGTTTAACACTAATTTTGTGGTTTCACATACAGACACCAATACGATATATCCCGTAGCGAGTTTATTTATAATACTCTATTTGTCTTGTGGTGATAAAGGCAGGTACGTTGTTGATAAAAGTGATTTTTTCAGTCCAATTGTTGTGGTTGTCGTACTTGTAAGTGTAGGTGTAAGTCATATCCTCTTCGTTTGATAACTTGGTAACTTGTCGGATAATATCGTTATGTTCGTTATAAGAGTAATTGCCAGATGTGTTTATGGATTTGTCGGCGTTATAGATGATTTGTTGAATAAGATTGCTGTTTTTATCGTATGCGTATGTGCTGAAATATTTCAGTTGATTGCTACCGTCAAAATTTTCATCCTTTATGACTTTATTTTTCTTGTAAATGTATTTCGTTGTGCTGTAAAGAGTGTTTGTTTGGTCGAAAATTTTTTCTTCCGATATGTTGCCATTGTTGTCGTATGTATAAAATGTTTTGTAACGCAAATTGCCGTCGGCAAATAAATGGTAGTACTCGATAATTCTCCCCTTGACATCTTTGATATAATACGTGGAATCCAAAAGAGTATTGTCGGCGTGATAATAATTGCCGCCAAGCTGTTCGCCTTTTGCGCTGTACTTAAACACCCATTTATCCAACTGATTGCCGTTATTGTCATAATTTATCACAAACTTTTGATTGCCTTGCTCATTATACTCGGCATAAAGATTTGAAACATCGCTACCCATAACAATATCGCCTTTGATAATTGTATCTTGATTGCCTGAGGCTTGGTAAGATATTTCGCGAATGGATTTGACATTGCCTTTTAAGTTGGAATGTGATAAATCGTTTTCCTCTTCTCGTTTGCAACCGGCAAGAAGCACAACGGCGGATATGATTATTAATATAAATTTTTTATTCATTGAAATTAATTTATTAATCATTAACACTAATTTATTAATCACTCACATTAATTTTCTGATTACTGATAAAAATTTTCTCTTGTCACTTGACAAACAAAAAGTGCAATGAATTATCACTGCACCTTGATATTTATACATATTTATTGCTAATGTCTGACTTGTATAACCTTAACTTCAATACGTCTTTCGTTCATAGCCTCCGGCAGATATATGCTTCGGCGTTTTTCTTCCAATGTTGTAGGATTTGGAGAAGTAGATTCCAATTTTCCAATGGACAAATGCTCTATTTCAAGTAACTTTTTGCCGTCCTCTGCTTGGGTCTCCATATAATGTTTAAGCACTCCGTTTTTGTATGAACGCATATAGTTTTCAAAACTTACGATACGTCTTTCGGCAAGTTTGAAATTGTAATCCGTTTCATACAATGCAGAACAATAACCTCTGATTTGAATTGTCAGTTTCTCGCCTTTTTGCAAGTGGTCTATCATATAATCCAAAGCAGAATTGAGTTTGTCGTAATTTTTAGTCAATTTGTTATTCATAAAATCGTCAATCTCTGCTAATTTTTCGTTAGCAGTGGAGTCATCTAAGCCTTTGGTACGATTAACTTTGTATTGGTTTGATAAAGAACGGTACATATCATAGCAGTCTTTGTAAGAAAGATTGGTAGTTGTTAGTTCGCTGCCGGCATCGGGACTGTCGTTATGAAAATACAACTCGATAGGTAAGTCATAAGCAGGATTAAAGCCTTCGGTTTGCTTTTCAACGATAGTATTCATCGTAGGAGTTAGCGGTAATTTGCTGTTGAAACGATAAAGGTCGTTGCAGCAGGTTTTGTTGTCGATATTGTTTTCCGAAACTCTGTTGGAAGTAAAATAACCTTCCTCATCTGAATCCACAATAAACGGATACATATCGTTAGCAGAGGAGTTGATAGGTTTTAGAAGGTTTTCTACTTGATGCCAACGTTGTTTGCTACCTTCACTTCGGAAAATATCAAAACCACCAAAGCCATGATGAGTGTCAGAAGCGAAATACAATTCGCCGTCATTACCATAATAAAAAGGAGTAATCTCGTTGCCGATAGTATTGATAGTAGGACCGCAGTTGATAGGCGTCGCGTTTTGGTCTTGCATATCGATGTACCAAATATCCATATTACCATAACCGCCATTTCTGTCGGAAGCAAAATACATGATACATTCGTTGTTGTTCCAAGCGATTACAGGGTGGGTATAAGAATGTTTATCGTCCTCCAATGGCTTAAAGATTTGCGGTTTTGACCATTTGTTTGTTTTTTTGTTTAATGTGGAGTAATAGATTTGTGAAATCTTTTGATTGTTTTTAGTCTTTGTGTAAGTGAAATATGCTGTGTATGTAACGGTATCTAAAAACAAATCCGACACATCTGTTTTCTTTTTATTGATGTCTCCCCAATTCAAAAGATTTGCAGGTGTGTAATAATATTCGTCAATATATGAAAAATGGACTTGATTGTAAATATCGGTGTAATAAGTTTGCTTTTTAGTGGTTTTGGTTTTGTAAGTAGGTTTTGTGAATACCAAAATACTATCGCGTAGAACAAAAGTATTAAGTTCAGAGGTCTCGCTGTTGATATTCTTACCCAAATTTGTGATGTTAAAATTCTGAATATCGCTGTTAGATACAATCCAATCGATTTTCTCCAATTCTTTTTTGCATTGTTTTCTTATCTCAATATCGTTACAATCCAAAAGACAGGTGTTAAGAAAACTTTGTGCCTGAATAATATTGCCATTACTTATTGCACTTTGTGCCAAATGCAGATAAAGTAGCGGATATTTTTGGTTAATGTTTTGGTCTTCGGATTCAATCAAAACTTTTTGATACCAATACTCCGCCTTGTCATAGTCATTCATTTTAAGACAGGTTTCTCCACATTTGTACATAAGGTTAATATTCTGTTTTAGGAATTTTCTACCCAATGTGTAGTATTCCAATGCCTGTGTGTAGGCACCACTTGCAAAGGCTTTGTCTCCTTGTTTCTCGTATTCCTTGGCATATTTCTCCTGTGCAAATGCTGTATTTGCCATAGGAGCAGCAAATATGCAAACCATAACTATAATAAGAGTTTTTTTCAAAATATTGGACATGGTATTTTTGTTTGTTTTTGTCGTTGATACATCGGGTTGAAAGCGTACGAAAGCCAAAATTCAAAAGCCCCGTAGGTCTTGGAAACTTTGCTGAGTTTGGAAAGATTGACATCGTAAGCCACACCTGCCATAAAATTATTGTATTTGAATTTCGGAGTAATGACAACGGATTCAAAATTTCTCACATACATTCCTATTGTCAATATCTCCGTTGTGAAAATTGCGTCTTTAAGTTTTATTAATAAGTCGCCACCAAACAATATTTCGTTAAAATTATGTTGATGTTGGTAAAAAACTTGTGGATTGAAGAGCAAACGTTCGTCTTTTAGCGGAAAAGTGTAAGATATATTAGAAAACAAACGTCGGTGTAAATAAACTTCGCCGTTTTCAAACCTCGAAAGTTGTGGAGTATTGATATGAAACAACGCAACAGAGGTGCTGAATAAATGATTTTCGTCTTTGGCAGATTGAAATGAAATGCCCAAAGAAAAATCGTATGTATTCAAACTCTCGTAAGTGATATTGTCATCGTAAGAGCCTTGATTATTAAATTCGGCATTTGATAAATCCATTCCCCAACCTTTTGAGCAACCTTGAACACCTATTGAAATATAATTCTTGTTATCTCTGTCCAAAGCAAAGAATGAAGAAACCGAAACGGCAATATCTTTCTCCCCAAAAGACAGGCTTCCTGCCACATCGCTTGTAAATCCTATTCCACAACCTATACCAAAAGAATTGTCCAACGATGTATAGGGCTGAGCCTCGAATGAAGCAAAAAAAGTGTTGTAACCTCTCGAAACCGTTTGCCATTGATTTCGGTAAATGGTGGATACTCTGAATTTGCTATTCATAAAACCTGTCATCGCCGGATTGTAAAACATAGGATTGAAACCAACAGAAGAAAAATGTATATCCTGACCCTGCACTCCCAAAGTAAGCACAAACATAATCACGAATACTATTTTCTTTTTTATTGGTTCCACATCATATTTCTTACCTTAATTTGGACATAATCATATCATAATCGCGGTTAATCAATTCTTTGATTTTGATTAATCCGTCTTGTAACGCCATATCGCCTGCTTTTCTCTGAAATTCGTAGTAACCATGATATGCTGCCATAGGATATTTGGCGTAACCTCTTTCATTGAATTGTGCAACAAGATTATTTCTTAAATCATATATCTCAACAATCACTTCCAATTCTGTGGTGTTGGAACACATAGGCATACCCATCGCATTGAAAATTCCAAGAGTAAAACCGCTAAGCCATGACCATTTGTAATTGTTCTTGCAATAGATGCTTCCGGCACGTAAAACAATATTACCCGCTCTACGTGTCGAAGGGTCGCATATATTTTCATTTACATCATATACGAAAATCTGACAAGCGTCTTGTATTCTCTTTTCGGCAGTGTATAATTGCGTTTTTTCGTTTATCTCATACACGCCCTTGCCGTAAGGAGTCTCGGTGCTGCCGTATGGGTGCTGCAAATCGTTTGAAGATTTCTCTGCCCAAGAGTTGGCTCCATAAACATTTTCAAATGAAGGTTGGTCAATCCAACACGTTAAACGTGGCAGTAAAATAGGATTTTGATTGTCCGAATGAAATGTGGATTCTTCCAATGACTTACAAGAAAAAATTGTAAGTGAGCATACCGCAACGATTATAGATAAAACTATTTTTTTCATACTATCAATTTATACGAAATTGCACTTCTGCAAAACTTGTACTGTTTTTCAATTAATAAAAACCAAAATTCAAATATTTGTATCACTTATCTTTTCCTGCCATTGTGTTTTTAACAAATTTATACGTGCTGCAAAATTTATTAATACCTTCAAGGCAAAAAGATTCTTTTCAATTGCAAATTTACAATAATTTTATATAATATTGTATCAACGAATGATTTTTTTGCAGTTTGACGAAAAAAATTAATAAATAACAAAAAAAATCATTCGTTGTGATGCTATAAAATTTATGTCGCATATAATTTTACCGATGTTTAATATTAATTGATTAGTGTTAAATACTATTTTATTAATGTTAAATACTAATTTGATAATAAGTGATATTAATTTTATGAACAGTGTTAAAAGTATCGTCCGTTGAGATGATAAGCATAATATGTTATATAAAATTTTGCTAAATGGAAAAAATATCGGAACTTTGCACACTGAAAATGGATATTTTAGGGCGAAAAGTGTTTTCGTTTCAGGAAATATCGCAGTTTGGATTGTTAAAAAATAATTAAAATATGAACCCTTTTAAGGAAAGAGAAGAAAAGCAAAAGAAGATAGATGCTTCAATGCAGAAAATAAAGTGTTTGATAGCAGTAGGAAGTGGAAAAGGCGGAGTGGGTAAAAGCACGGTAAGTGCCAATCTTGCATTGTCTTTGGCTAAAAAAGGATATAAGGTAGGTTTGGCAGATGCCGATGTTTATGGACCAAGCATTCCTACGCTGTTCAATGTTGAGAACGCAGAAGTTATGGTTGCTGATGTCGAGGGACAGGAACTTATGCTGCCGATTGAAAAATACGGCATAAAGATGATGAGTATCGGATTTATGGTTGATAAGGATTCTCCATTGATGTGGCGTGGTCCGATGGCGTCCAATGCTTTGATTCAAATGCTTAGTGAAACATATTGGGGAGAATTGGATTTTCTTGTTTTGGATATGCCTCCCGGAACGGGCGATATACAATTGACTCTTATCCAAACATTCCACCCGAAAGGAAGTATATTTGTCTGCACACCGCAACAATTGGCTATTGCCGATGTTAGAAGAGCGGTAAATATGTTTAAGGACGAAAATGCAAAGATACCTGTATTCGGTTTGGTGGAAAATATGGCTTATTTTACGCCAAAGGAACTTCCGAACAACAAATACTATATTTTTGGAAAGGATGGCGGAAAGAAATTGGCAGAAGAGTTGAATGTTGATTTTCTTGGCCAAATTCCAATTAGCGAAGAGGTGTCTGAGGGAAACGATAATGGTAATCCGGTTGCTATGCAGTTTGATTCCATTGAAGCAAAAGCCTTTATGGAATTGGCAGATAACGTTATAGAAAAGTCAAAAGAATAAAAAACATATTTTTATTATACGTGCGGCTTGAAAAGTCTTTGTTTGTTGAGTTTTTGACGCAAAAAGACGTATTATAAGGCTTTGAGGTCGCACGTATAGGGTAGTTTGTTTTTTTGAGAGGTGGGAATAAAAAATATTTTGATAAAATAAAAAAGAATGGAATCACAAGAAAGAAAAATATTGGAAGCAAAGGTTAGAAATGCTATTGAGCAAATTCGTCCTTATTTACAACAAGACGGAGGAGATATAGCATTTGTTTCTTTGACAGAGGACAATGTTGTCAATGTTGAGCTACAAGGCCATTGCGGTTCTTGTCCTTATGCGATGATGACATTGAAACAAAATGTGGAATTGGCAATACAGGACGCTATTCCCGAAATTAAAGCGGTGGAAAATATTCACCCGATTGAATAGTAAAGATGATGATGTTGTTTTAGGAGTATTTACTTTGAGCCGAACACAAAAAAGTTTGGTAGAGTATGGATTGTTGGAAATTTAATAAATAAAGATAATTATTATGATTTACACAAAAACAGGTGATGACGGAACAACATCTTTGGTTGGAGGAACACGAGTAAAGAAATATGATATAAGGGTTGAGACCTATGGAGAGATAGACCATTTGGTAGGTTTGTTGGGTTTTGCATCAACATTCCTTAGAGGTCTTGATTGTGCCGCCGAAATATTGGTTATCCAAAACAAATTGTTTGTTATAGAAAGTATGGTGGCATGTGAAGATGCTCAATTGCTGGAAAGATTGACGAAAATTTCTGATGTTGATGTTAAGTATTTGGAACGAAAGATTGACGAGAAAACAAAAGACTTGACACCACTGACACGGTTCATTATTCCTTCGGGGTCTCAAACGGCAACGATATTAAATGTTGCAACAACACAAACACGCAGGTGCGAAAGATTGCTTGTCAAATGCAATGACACATATCCTCAAAATCCTATTATACTGCAATACATCAACCGTTTAAGTGATTACTTATTTACGCTTTCACGTTGGATTATGAAGGAAAAAAATGTTAATGAAAGATACTTTAATGCAAATTGATTGTATATAAGTGTTGTCGGGATATACTAAACAAAAAATATTTGCGTTTGCTAAGCAATGATTTTGAATTGTAGATAAAAAATAAAAATATTTGAAAGTATGTATTGGACATTAGAACTTGCATCACATTTGGAGGATGCGCCTTGGCCGGCAACAAAAGAAGAGTTGATAGATTACGCACAGCGTTCGGGCGCACCTATGGAGGTCGTTGAGAATTTATCGGAAATAGAAGACGAAGGTGATGTCTATGATTCGATAGAGGATATTTGGCCTGACTATCCGACAAAGGACGATTTCTTCTTTAACGACGAGGAGTATTAGAGATTTGTGAGGTAAAAAAAATTACGTAAAGAATTTTCAGACGTTGGACGAAACTCTTGTTCAACGTCTTTTTTGAATTGCTAAATGTTATTGTATTTTCTTGGTATTTGTAACCGTTTTATTGATGTTTAATATTAATTTATTAGTGTTTAATATTATTTTACTGATGTTAAATACTAATTTTTTGTTTTCACATAAAAATTTTTCGATTGATAATAATGAAAAATTTTCTTGTCTCGATATATTGAAAATCAAAGAAAATAAACTATTGTTTTTTGAATAATCTGCTTGTATGAAGCGATAAAAAATAATGTTATCGCTACCTATAATTTTTTTCATTGAAAATAAATTCAAGAAAACTATGTCAATCGGTTCGGATTATGAAAAAATGTTTTATTTTTGCAGCATTAACGAAAAGAAAAGTGTAGTGAATTTGCCGAATTGTGTTTTTGCGTATGTGTTTGATAGCTCGGCAAAAATGCGCTTAGATGTTTAGGATAATCCCTGAGTATAAACAACAGTATTTAGAATTAAAAATATTATGAAAAAGTTTAGTGTCGGCACGCCTTCGTGGAAAAAAGCCCTTATTTTATGTGCGATTTTTGTTTTTATGAGCATCGTTTCGGTTTTTGTTGTTGCCGTGTTGATGTTATTGGGTGTTAGTGCTTTGATTGGAGCGGCTTTTGGAACGATTGTTATGTTTGGTGTTACGGCTTGGCTATATGCTCTTTGGTTTGAAGAAAAGAATTTTTTGAAAAACGTATTGGTTTCTAAGTTTTCATTTAAGTGGCTTTTGTTTGCAATATTGGTTTTGTTGTTTTCATTACCGATAATATCGACAATATCCGTTGAAACGCAAGATGAAGAAATGAAACTTATGGTAACGGATTTGACGGGCTGGGGATTAACAAAACTTATTTTTGTTATTGCATTGTTGCCTGCGGTGTGCGAAGAATTGTTTTTTAGAGGACTTTTGCAGAATTTGTTTATACGAAAGACTAAAAGCGTACTTGCTTCTCTGATTATTGTTTCTGCAATATTTTCGGCAGTACATGCAGATTTACCGAACTTTATGGCTCGTTTTGTAATGGGATTATTACTTGGAATGTTATATCAATACAGTGGAAAATTATGGACATCTATGGCGTTTCATTTTCTTAATAATGCCATTGCGGCAACGCTTCTTTGGTGTGAGGTTAAAGGGGTTGTGCTCGGGGATATTGAAGATTTTCCATTGTATATAATAATCATTTCGGTGTTGTTTATAGTTGGCTTTGTGGTGTTAAACGAGGCGAAAAACAAAAGAAGCATACGAAATAATTTTAAGGAATTAGAAAATTAGAGATAGGTTGTTTTATTCATAGAATTTAGAAAAAAGATTTGTAGAACTGATGTTACTTGACGGATTAAACGATATACAAAGGCAGGCGGCTGCACAGGAAAACGGACCTATATTGATAATTGCGGGAGCAGGCAGTGGCAAGACACGAACACTGACTTACAGAATAGCGCATCTGATAGAGACGGGTGTTTCCCCTTATTCCATAATGGCTTTGACTTTTACCAATAAGGCGGCAAAGGAAATGCAGGAGAGAATTGCCGATTTGGTCGGTGTTAAGGCTAAATCCATTTTAATGGGTACATTTCACAGTATTTTTTCTCGAATATTAAGAATAGAGGGATATAGAATAGGTTATACAAGTAACTATACGATATACGACGATGATGATTCCAAAAAACTTATCGGTACTATCATCAAAGAGATGCAACTCAACGATAAGGATTATCGCAAAGATAGGATTCTTAGTAGAATATCCAAAGCCAAATGTGCTTTGTTTTCGCCGCAGGCATACGAGAAAAACGCATCCTATATATATGAAGATGAAGTGGGACGAATACCTTTGACATATAAGATATATGCAATTTATCAGAGAAGACTTCGCCAAGCAATGGCAATGGACTTTGACGATATACTTTTTAATATGAATGTGTTGTTAAGAGATTGCCCCGATGTTTTGCAAAAATACCAAAGAAGATTTCAATATATCCTTGTTGATGAATATCAAGATACCAATTTTTCGCAATATCTTATCGTAAAGAAATTGGCAGATTATTACAAAAATATATGTGTTGTTGGGGACGATGCTCAAAGTATTTATTCATTTAGAGGTGCTACAATTGAGAATATACTTACCTTTCAGAATAATTATCCTGATGCCAATGTTTATAAGTTGGAAGAAAATTATCGCTCCTCTGCAAATATTATCGGTGCGGCAAACAGCGTAATTGCATACAACGAAAACCAAATTCCCAAGACATTATTCACCAACAATCCCAAAGGCGACAAAATTCTTTACTCAATGTTGCCTTCGGATAGGGAAGAAGCCCGATTTATTGCCCAAAGAATAGAATATTTTAAGTCCAAAGGCTCGGACTATAAGGATATGGCGATTTTGTATAGGACAAATTCGCAGTCTCGTGCTTTTGAAGATTGTCTTCGTTTGAAGAATATACCATATATAATATATGGAGGAACATCGTTTTACTCTCGCGAAGAAATCAAAAACTGCATCGCTTATTTGCGTGTGGTTGTTAATAACGATGATGATGAGGCTTTTGAAAGAATAATCAACTATCCTGCAAGAGGTATAGGCAAGACATCTTTGGATAGATTGAAGTTGGCAAGCAATGATTTGCATTGCTCTTTATTTAAGGCGGCGTTGCAAATTCAAACAGATAATCCGTATAAGATAGCACCGAAAGCCGTTAGTTCATTAAACAATTTCTGTACGATGATTTTGGCGTTTTCAATGCGATTGCAGGAAGATGCTTACACATTGGGCAGTGATATATTGGCTCGTTCGGGTATTGTAAATGATTTACGGCTGTTAAGAGACGAAAGAGATAAAGACAGAATAGACAATATAGATGAGTTCATTTCTTCAATGCAATCTTTTGTTGAAACTGATGAAGAAAATCTTATAGATGCTTTGACGGGCGAAGAAATATCAATAAAAAACAAAACATTGGACGTATTTTTGCAACAAATAACCCTAATGACTTCAACGGATACTGATGAGCAGGGCAGCGATGATGTTGTCAAACTTATGACTGTTCATTCCTCAAAAGGTTTGGAGTTCGATATTGTCTTTGTCGGTGGTATGGAGGAAAATTTGTTTCCTTCGGCAACCAATTTCGCTTCACCTGAGAATATGGAAGAGGAAAGACGTTTGTTTTATGTTGCAATAACGAGGGCAAAAAGACATCTTTTGCTGACTTCTGCCAATGTGCGTTTCAAAAACGGGCAGACCCTTTTTGGAGAGACAAGCCGTTTTGTAAAGGAAATAGATTCCAAGTATATAGAACAAGCAAACGCTATAACGGAAGTTGAAGACAATTATTCTTATTTTGGAAATGAAAGACCTTTGAGTGAAACCCTTAAACGCAAGAAGCCTATCTCTTCTTTGAGGCATAATTCCCTGACACAAAATCGTCCTGCATTGAATATAAAGAAGAAAGATTTTGGCAGCGATTGGGTTATTGCCGATATAAATGCTTTGCAAGAGGGTCAGATTGTAAGCCACACCAAATTCGGAGTAGGAGAGATAGTAAAATTGTATGAAGAGGGTGGAGATTTGCGAGCAAAAGTGAAATTCGAGGGTATTGCTGACGAAAAAACATTGATGCTTAAATTTGCAAAACTTATGGTTAAACGATAAAAACATATAACAAATTCTTTATTTATAGAAGAAAAAACGTGATATATAAATAAAAATATAGCAGGTCGTGAAGTCGAAAAATTAGTGTGAGTGATTAGCGAAATAGTGTGAGTAACTAATTTATTAATCTCTCACACTGATAAAACGATAAGTGATAAAAATAAAACGATATTAAAAACAAAAGAAAAGAAACGAACCGACAGCGGTTTTTGATTAAGATAAAAAACATTAAATATGGAATATAACACACAGAGGGATAATCTTATCATACCCGAATATGGAAGAAATGTTCAGAAAATGGTGGAACATTGTTTGTCTATTGAGGACAGGGAAAAGCGTAATGCTTATGCGAAATCCATTATCATTGCTATGGGCAACGTTAATCCTAATGGTAAAGATTCTCCTAATTATCAACATAAGTTGTGGGATCATTTGTTTATCATTTCCGATTATAAGTTGGACGTTGATTCTCCTTACTCTAAGCCAATCAGAGAAGAGAAAAATTTTAAGCCACAGCCGTTGCATTACAGCGATAACCGAATCCGTATGCGTACTTATGGCAAATTCAACGAGACTATGATAAAGAAAATTGCCGCTATGCCCGACACAGCGGAAAAGCAAATACTTATCGATAGGATTGCTCACGAATTGAAGAAGTCTCATTTGCAATGGAATATCAATACTTGCGATGATGATGTCATACTAAAACATTTGGATATTTTATCTGAGGGTAAGTTGAAGGTATCAAAGGATTTTCAATTCAGGACAACCAAAGATATTTTGTATAAAAAGCCGAATAACCAAAACAATTCGTCCAAGAAAAAGACAAATAAAAACAATAATAACAAGAAAAAATGAGTTCTTTCCGAATAATAGGTGGCAGAAAACTCAAAGGAGAGATTGAAATTCAGGGTGCAAAGAATGAGGCTCTGCAAGTAATTTGTGCTGTGCTATTAACAAGCGAAAAGGTTACGATAAACAATGTTCCGAATATAAGAGATGTAAATAATTTAATGGACTTGTTGGAACTTATCGGCTGCAAGGTTGAGCGTTTCGGAGGTGGAAAATTTTCTTTTCAAGCCGATAATATTGATTTAGATGTAATCTATTCGGATAAATATAAGAAAATGGCGACATCACTACGTGGCAGTGTGATGCTTGTGGGACCTTTGCTTGGCAGATTTCACAAGGCGGGTATCCCTATGCCCGGTGGAGACAAGATTGGTCGAAGACGTTTGGACACTCACTTCAAGGGTTTCTTGAATTTAGGTGCCAAATTCGAGTATGATGAGAAAAATCGTTTATATTCAATCGATACCGAAAATTTGACAGGAACTTATATGCTTTTGGACGAAGCGAGTATAACCGGAACGGCAAACATAATAATGGCATCGGTATTGGCACAAGGTGTAACTACAATATTCAACGCAGCGTGTGAGCCGTATATATTGCAATTATGTAATATGTTAAACTCTATGGGGGCTAAAATTCAAGGTGTGGGTAGCAATCTTTTGACTATTTACGGCGTTGAAAAACTTGGTGGTTGCGAACATACTCTTTTACCCGATATGATAGAGATAGGTTCTTTTATCGGTCTTGCTGCAATGACGCAAAGCGAAATACTTATGCGTAATGTTCATTATAAGGAATTGGGAATGATACCCGAAGTATTCTCACGTTTGGGTATTAAGATTGTGCATGCGAATGATGATATTCTTGTTTCGGGACAAGAGATTTACGAAATAGAACGTTTTATTGATGGTTCGATGATGACTATTTCAGATGCACCTTGGCCGGGATTTACTCCCGATTTAATATCCATAGCCTTGGTTGTTGCAACGCAGGCAAGAGGTTCGGTATTGATACATCAGAAAATGTTTGAGAGCCGTTTGTTTTTCGTGGATAAGTTAATAGATATGGGGGCTCAGATAATTCTTTGCGACCCTCACCGTGCGACAGTCATTGGCAACGAAAGAAAACACAAACTTCGTGGTATTCGTATGTCGTCCCCCGATATTCGTGCGGGTGTTGCTTTACTTATCGCCGCTATGAGTGCAGACGGAATAAGCGTTATTGACAATATTGAGCAAATAGATAGAGGTTACCAGCGTATTGACGAGCGTTTGAACGCAATTGGGGCGGATATTGAACGAATAAATTAGGATTTTTAGATTACAGATTATAAGAGATAAATAAACATAATTACTTGTTTGACCATGAATACAGAGGAATTGTTGGAATATTTTGAACCTGTCTCTCTTGAAGAGATAGAATTTACAAGGAACGAAGGTTTTGAGCGTTGGGGCGATAGACTTGTGATAAATGAAAAGAATGCTGAGCCTATAACTATCGACGACCAAGTCCGTATGGCTTATATTGGCGTTAAAGAAGACAGAGCATCGTCGGATAATCAAGGCTGTTGCTATAATCCTGACGCAGTTAGAAAGTATTTTTATTCACTTATGCCACAAGAAGCCTATATTAAGATGATTGACCTTGGCAACTTGAAACTTGGCAACCAAGTCAGCGATACTTATTTCGCACTTGGCGAAGTTTGTGCCTTTTTGTTGCAACGCGGTATTATTCCCATTGTTGTTGGTGGTAGCAATGATATTGCGATAGGAATGTATAAGGGTTATGTGAATTTATCTCAAATAATAAACATCTTTTCTTTGGATTCCAAGTTTGATTTAATAAGCGATGAAGACCCTACAACTGATGTTAATTTCTTACACGAAATACTTTGCAGCGAGCCGAATTATTTGTTTGATTACACACTTGCAGGTTATCAAACTTATTTCGTGGATTCCAAAGCCTTGGGCTTGTTAGATGATTTGCGTTTTGAACGTCTTAGACTTGGACAGATACATAACAATTTGGAGCGTTGCGAACCATTGGTGCGTGATGCGGATATGGTTATGGTGGATATGAGTTGCGTGAGGGCTTCCGATGCACCGAGCAGCACATCGCCACATGGCTTTTACGGAGAAGAACTATGCAAACTCGTCAATTACGCAGGTATGAGCGATAAATTGACTTCTATCGGCTTTTTCGGTAACAATGTTTTGAACGACTTTGCAGGCAGGACCTCTCAGATTATTGCTCACGCTATCTATTATTTCATTGACGGTGTATTATGGAGAAAGAACGATTTCCCAAGAGAAGACGATGATAATTATTTAAAGTTTAGCGTCCTTTTGAATAATATGGAAAACGAAGTGGTTTTTTATAAATCCAAGAAGACCGACCGTTGGTGGATTCAAGTACCTTGCACCAATCTTGTTAAACAAAAGTACATTCGTCATTATATTGTGCCTTGTCTTTACTCCGATTATGTTGCAGCAGGCAAAGGCGAGTTGCCCAACCGCTGGTTTATCGCTTACAATAAGTTAAACATTTGATGTTTGCTTGTGTTTTTGTTTTTTGTAGAGAGATTTTGAAACATTTTATTGAAAAACCTTATTTACTATGTACAGCATACTAATTATAGACGACGAAAGGGCGATACGCCGAGCCTTGAAAGATATTTTGGAGTTGGAAGATTACACGGTTTTTGAAGCAACTGACGGACAAGATGCCTTGAATAAACTTGACAAGCAGATAGTTGATTTGATATTTTGCGATATAAAGATGCCACAAATGGACGGTATAGAGTTTTTGAGTAAAAAGGCTGAGTTGTCATCTGCACCTGTTATAATGATTTCGGGACATGGTACTATTGAGACGGCTGTTGAGTGTTTGAAGAAGGGTGCTGTTGATTACATCGAGAAGCCTTTGGACTTAAACAAGATATTGTCTGTAACCAAAGCCAACATAAACAAAAACCCTAACCGAATACCGTCGCAGAGTCGTCCCCAACGAACGAAAAAAGCTCTTGCGTCTGCATCTCAAACAACGATAATCGGGCAGAGCGATGCCATAAAACAAATGATAGCGATGATAGATAAGGTTGCTCCGACCGATGCAAAGGTTTTGATAACGGGAGGTAACGGCACGGGTAAGGAACTTGTGGCGAAGATGCTGTTTGAAAAATCTTTGAGAAATAAGAATCCTTTTGTTGAACTCAACTGTGCTGCAATTCCAAACGAGTTAATCGAAAGCGAACTATTTGGACACGAGAAAGGCTCTTTTACCACAGCGATTTCCAAACAAAAAGGTAAGTTTCAATTAGCTGATACCGGAACTTTGTTTTTGGACGAAATAGGGGATATGTCTTTGAATACGCAGAGTAAGGTCTTGCAGGCGATACAAGAGAAGAAGATTTTACCTGTTGGCAGCGAGAAAGAAATACAAGTTGATGTGAGGATTATTTCTGCCACTAACAAAAATCTGCGAGAGGAGATAGCAAACAATCGTTTTCGCGAGGACTTATATCATAGGATAAATGTTATTGAGATAAAAGTTCCTGATTTGAATGATAGGCGAGAGGATATTCCGCTATTGATAGATTTCTTTTTGGAACAAATTGCTCAGGAAAGTCATACCGATAAAATGACTATGGAAAAGCCAGCTATTAAGTTTCTGCAATCTTTTGATTATACAGGCAACATTCGTCAATTGAAAAATATCGTTGAACGCTTAACCATACTCTGCGATGCAACAATCACCCTTTCCGATGTCCAACATTATTTATAATCTTTATTATTTTATACATTTTTATCGCCACATTTTGTTGCTCTATGTAAGGGAAGGGAAGGAGAAAATAATGTCTCAAAATAAGAAATAATAATATCTCAAAAGAATAAATTAGTGTTTAATATTAGGGAAATGGTGAGAGAAACTAATAAAATGTTGTTAGTGATTATTTTTCTTTTGATAGACATTGACATTATGGTATTGGTTAGATGTTTGCAGCCAATCGGGAAGGGTTGCCGTTAAAGTGAAATCGCAATCGGAGAATAAGGCGTTACTCACAGCGTTACTTTGAGAAACAAAAGCGTATAACTGATGTAAATTCAAAACTTCAAAGGCGTATTTCTCCAACTCCAAAAGAGACGATTTTGCATAACCATTACCACGAAAAGATTTGTCGATATAAATACCGATGCCCGCTTTGTGGTTTTTGAAATCCATATCATACAAATCAACACAGCCAATGGTAAAACGTTTGTTGCCTTGCTCAATATCAATCATCAATCGCAGTTGTTGGGTTGCGAAAATGTCGTCGTTTTGGGTGTTTAACACGTATTGTTCAATGGCGTGCAGAGAATAAAAACGGTTGCTTATTCCATCGTTCCACGCCGTAGTGTCGTTTTCGTATTCGTAGATAAGGGAACAGTCCTTGATTTCAACGGCTCGTAAGATTACTGTGTGTTTTGTCATCGTCTTGGAATTTTTTGCAAAAATAGTAATTTTTTATTTTGCTAATTGCACAAAAGTGTTTAATTTTGCAACTCTATTTCAAAACACTTAAATATAATTGTAAAAATGCAGAAATTAACCGAAATAATCGCAGCAGCAAAAGCAAAAGGTAAAAAAACTTTGGTTGCTGCTTACGCAAATGACTCTCATACTTTGGGAGCAACAAGCAAAGCTATTGACGAAGGTATTGTTGATGTTATCCTTGTAGGTGATAAAGCAACTATCGAAGCAACTTGCAAACAAGAAGGAATTGATATTAACAAGTACAAAGAAATCGTTCAAGAAGCTGACGAAGCAAAAGCCGCAAAGGTTGCCGTAAGTCTTATTAACGAAGGTAAAGGTCAAATCCTTATGAAAGGTCTTTGCTCAACAGATAAGTATATGAGAGCTATTCTTGCAAAAGAAGGTGGCTTGATGCCTGCCGGAAAACCGGTACTTTCTCACGTATCCGTATTCGAGATACCTGCTTATCACAAGTTGCTTATAACTTCCGACGTAGCAATTATTCCTGCTCCGGATTTCAAACAAAAGAAAGCCATCGTAAATTACGTTATCAACACCGCACATTCATTGGGTATCGAATGTCCTAAGGTTGCTATGATTGCTGCAACTGAACAGATGTTGGAAGGTATGCCTGCTTGCGTTGATGCTGCTTTGATTGCCGCTATGAACAAGAGAGGTCAGATAAAAGGTGCTGTTGTTGATGGTCCGTTGGCTATGGACGTTGCAATAGATAAAGAATCTGCACAGATAAAGAAACTTGACAGCCAAGTAGCAGGAGATGCAGACTGTTTGGTATGGCCTGCAATTGAGCCGGGTAATGTATTTTATAAGACAGCAACGAAATTTGCAGGTGCGGAACTTGCAGCAATGGTTGTAGGTGCAAAAGTTCCTTGCGTCTTGTCTTCAAGAGGCGATTCAATCAATACCAAGACTTATTCAATTGCTTTGGCTGCGTTGAACGTTAAATAAATAAACTTCGATAGGTCTGATAAACAATCAGACCTATCATTTTAATATATTGCAAATGGAGAATTGGGCAGACGGATTAAAGGAAGTGGCTATAACGGTTACAGATGAAAAAGGAGTATTTACGGATATGAATCTTCATTCCAAAAGAGTCAATCTAAAAGATGTAACCAAGACCGTTGTGGGTCAAGATATAAAGATGTGCCACAGCGATAGGAGTAACGCCATAATAAAAAACATAATGCAAACCAAACAACCTAATGTTTATACTATAATCAAGAAGGGACAAAAGAAACTAATCTATCAAGCCCCTTGGTTTAAGGATAACGGCGAATTTGGTGGTTTGGTGGAGTTATCACTTGTCATTCCGGAGCAGATGCCGCATTATGACAGAGGTTGAGAATAGAATTTAGGCCTGACTTTTTGTCGGCTTTGGGTTAAGGATTTCAAAGAGCCGAAAGCCATTTCAAGGAGCATGGGAAGTGATGAATGTTTATAAACTGTTAAAGGCAAACAGGCTGATAAAGTCTTCGAGATTGAAACTTGCGGGAATACTTTTTTTGCATACGCTAAGAAAACGGTATTTCTGCGTGTTTTTTGATCCTGTGCTTGCTTGCAATTTGCAGTGTCAGATGTGTTATTTTTCTGATGAAGAGAAGAGAAAACAGATGCACGGAAAATTTTCTAAGGAGGAGTTAAGCCTTGTTGCCAAAGAGTTTTTCCCATACGCATTGAAATTACAGATTGGTTGCGGAGCCGAACCTACGTTGTATAGCGGCATATCCGATATTTTGGATTTGGCGAAAAAGTACGGCGTGCCGTATGTGTCAATGACAACCAACGCAAACCTATTGCAAAAAGACGATTTGCGGCAATATATCCTTAAAGGCTTAAATGAGATAACCATTTCGCTGCACGGAGTGTATAAACAAACATACGAGTTTCTGATGCAAAAAGCATCGTATGAGACATTCGTAAGCGTATTAAAGGATATAACCGAATTGAAAAAAGAGTTTAAGGACTTCAAACTTCGAATAAACTATACGATTAATGCCGATAATGTATTGGAACTTGCAGATTTTTTTGAGGTGTTTGAGGATTGTGATTTTGATATACTTCAACTGCGTCCTATTCAGCAAATAGGCAACAGCAAGTACGATAATTTTTCACACAAAAAGATTATTGAAAACTACGAGAACACTATCGGTAAATTAAAGACCCAATGCAAGCAGCGTGGTATCACAATTATTTGTCCCGACAAAAGCGATTTAACCAAGCAAATCAATAACGAAAGCATCGTCTTCGATTATACATATATTTATGCTTCGCCAAAAGAAGTCTTTGCTTCGGATTATGACATACATAAAGATACTTACCATTCTTATTGCAATAAAAAAAAGTTTGCAAGTAATATTTTGAAGCGTATCTTTTCAAAAAAACTTTCTTCCGACTTGAAAACAAAACTCAATTACGATATAAAATAAAACAGCCTTATGATAGATTTTGAGTGTGATTACAATTGCGGTGCTCATCCGTTGATTATAGAAAATTTGGTAAGAACAAACGAAACCAAATCCCGAACATACGGTTTTGACGAGTGGTCGTATTCAGCCAAAGAGAAGATAAAACAAGCAGCGAACAATAATGATTTGGATATATTCTTTCTAAATGGCGGTACTCAGACAAACGCAACGGTTATAGACTCTTTATTGAAGAGTTATGAGGGTGTTGTTACCAACGATTGCGGACATATCAATGTTCATGAGGCAGGAGCGATAGAGGCTTTCGGTCATAAAGTTATTGCACTGTCTTCTCATAATGGCAAATTAAACAAAAAAACTCTTGAAAACTTTCTCGATGAATTTCATAACGACGAAAGTAAAGACCATGTTGCACAACCGGGTATGGTTTATATTACTTTTCCTACCGAATTTGGAACAATATACTCTAAAAAGGAGATAGAAGATATTTATTCCATTTGTCGCCAAAACGATTTGCCGTTATATATTGACGGAGCGAGGTTGGGCTATGGTTTGATGAGCGATGAATGTGATTTTGATTTATCTTGGCTTACTCACCATTGCGATTGCTTTTATATAGGTGGAACAAAATGTGGGGCTTTGTGTGGTGAGGCTGTTGTTTTCACACATAACAATGCTCCGAAAGGATTTTTCTCGAATATTAAACGACATGGGGCTTTGAATGCCAAGAGCCGTTTGATTGGCGTTCAGTTTGACACTCTTTTTACGGATAATCTTTATTTCGATATATCGAAAAATGCTATCGATATGGCGAAACGATTGAAAAGTATATTACAACAAGCGGGATTTAAGTTCTATATTTCTTCGCCAACCAATCAACAATTTGTTATCATACCTAACGAAAAAGTCAAGAAATTGGAAAGTAAAATGGTTTTCACACATTGGTTTCCTTTTGATGCAGACAATTTTGTTTGTCGCTTTGTAACCTCTTGGGCGACTACAAAGGAAGAAATGGACGAGTTGGAAAAAATTCTTTTGAACTAATCGAAAAATATCGTTTTGATTTACCACTAAATTTTTGTGGTTAAATAAAAAATTAGTCTCAATGATTATTTAATTAATCATAATGATTAGTAAAATAGTTTCACTGTTTATTTTCGTGGTTACTATACCCAATGAAATAATAGTGTTAAAAAAGTTTTTATTACCATATTTCTGCTTTTTGAAATATGACTAAATTTATAATTTGCTTGTAAAATATGTTTTTTAATCTATGTCGTAAAAATTGTCAGTAGTTGAATAAAAAATTGTACCTTTGCAATCGTGAAAAAGAATAACGAAAAAACATATATTACTCTAAAAGGGGTTAAGGTAAATAACCTTAAAAATATAGATATACAGATACCGCAAAATTCTTTTACCGTTATTACGGGTGTGTCGGGTAGCGGTAAATCTTCTTTGGCTTTCGATACTTTGTTTGCGGAAGGGCAGAGACGTTATATTGAGTCATTGTCTTCGTATGCACGACAGTTTATCGGCAGAATGAAGAAACCCGATGTAGATGTTATAGAAAATATTCCGCCTGCAATTGCCGTTGAGCAAAGAACAATGAACCGCAATCCGAGAAGTACGGTTGGTACAACGACAGAAATATATGAATACCTAAAACTGTTATTCACAAAAATAGGTCGTACTTATTCTCCTATAAGCGGGCAAGAGGTTAAAAGGGATTCGGTAACCAATGTAGTAGATTACGTTATTGAAAACTTTGTTTCTCAAAAGATTTACGTCCTTTGTCCAATAGTTATGACCGATAACGAAAGCCAAGAAGAGAAACTTGATATACTGCTTCAAAGTGGTTATACACGTTTGTTTTATAATGAACAGATAATAAGGATTGACGAAGTTATAGACAACAAAGAGTATGATAAATTAAACGATTCTTTGTTGTTGATTGATAGATTGACGATAAAACAAGACGATGAGGAGGTTTATCTTCGTTTAAGCGAAAGTGTGCATACTGCTTTCAATGAATCCAATGGCGATTGCGTTATATGGTCAGAGGACAAGCAAGAAAAATTCTCCAACCGCTTTGAAAGAGACGGTATGCAGTTCGTTAAACCTACTGAAAACTTCTTTTCGTTCAATAACTCGTATGGTGCTTGTCAGACTTGCAAAGGTTTGGGACAGATAGAGGGTATAAGCGAAGATTTGGTGATAACCAAGCCCTATTTGAGCGTATATGACGATGTGGTTAATTGTTGGAAAGGCGTTGTGATGAGCAAATTCAAAGAAGATTTCATTCACAAAGCCCATAGAAAGTTTCCAATACATCGTCCTTATAATGAATTGACCAAAGAAGAGAAACATTTGCTTTGGTATGGCGACAAAAACATCGTTGGTATTTATCAATTCTTTGAAATAATAAGAAAAGAAAGTTATAAAGTCCAATTCCGTGTCCTTTTGTCTCGTTATACGGGTAGGACTATGTGTCCCGATTGTAACGGCACGCGTTTAAGAAAAGATGTTCAATATGTTAAAATCAATGGCAAGTCTTTGGTAGATTTGTTATTGATGCCGATAGAAGAATTATATGAGTTTTTCAATAATTTGGAACTGAACGAATATGAACTTAAAGCGTCGGAAAGAATTGTTAAAGAGATAAAATCAAGACTACATTACTTGTTGGAAGTAGGATTGAACTATATAACATTGAACAGACAGTCTTCAACTTTGTCGGGTGGTGAGAGCCAAAGAATTGTTTTAGCAACTTCGATTGGTTCGCCATTGGTTGGAAGTATGTATATATTAGATGAGCCGACGATAGGATTGCACACCATAGACACCAATCGTTTGATAGTAGTATTGAAAACATTAAGAGACGAGGGTAATACTGTTATTGTCGTAGAACATGATGAGGACGTTATCCGAAGTGCCGACTATGTCATAGATATAGGTCCTTATGCAGGAAGAAATGGTGGCGAAGTTGTCTTTTCAGGAACAATCAAAGAGTTATTAAAAAGCAAAAAATCACTTACAGCAAAGTATTTGCGAAAAGAACTTAACATCGCTGTGCCAACAAAACATATTCAATCCAAAGAATATCTTATGATTGAGAATGCGTATGCCAATAATTTGCAAGACGTTACTTTCAAAGTACCTTTGCAAGAAAAAGTCGTCGTTTGCGGTGTCAGCGGCTCGGGTAAAAGTACTCTTGTCAATAAAGTATTTACCAATGCCTTGCGTATGCACTTCGATATAGCGGTGGATACTCAGCCTCATTGTTCAGAGGTTAAAGGTTCGTTGTCCTTGATAAAAGATATTCAGGTTGTGGATCAAAATCCATTGGGTAAATCATCTCGTTCAAACCCTGTCGTATATATCGGTGCTTTTGATGATATAAGAGAGCTGTTTGCTTCACAACCATTGGCGAAAGCAAGAGGCATAAAGGCAGGATATTTTTCTTTTAATGTGGATGGTGGTCGTTGTGATGTATGTAAAGGAGAAGGCAAGGTTGATATACATATGCAGTTTATGGCAGATGTTACCCTCGAATGTGAAGAATGCCACGGCAGACGTTATAAGGAAGATGCGTTGGAGATTAAATACAAAAACAAAAACATTGCCGATGTGTTGGATATGACTGTTGATGAAGCGGTTGATTTCTTTGATGATAAAGCAAATTCATTGTGTGCAAAAATCAATCATAAGTTATCTGTCTTGCAGCGTACGGGTCTTGGCTATCTGCAATTGGGACAATCGTTGAGTACTGTCAGCGGTGGCGAAGCCCAAAGGATTAAACTTGCCACTTTTTTGTCCAAAGGAAACAGTCAAAAGCCGACATTGTTTATTTTTGACGAACCGACGACAGGTCTTCACTTTGATGATATAAACAAATTGAATCAATGTTTTGATGATTTGATTCGTTTCGGACATAGTGTTTTGATTATAGAACACCATTTGGACATAATAAAAACTGCCGATTGGTTGATAGAACTCGGACCTAAGGGCGGAAAACTTGGAGGAAAGATAATCTTTGAGGGAACACCCGAACAACTTGCAAAGGCAAACACGCCGACAAGTCGGTTTTTGAAAGAAAAGATACAATAACATTATATTAAAAAATAAATACATTGCAATTATGAAAAGTATATCAAAAGCCGTTGCTATCATTTGTTTTGCGCTTGGCGTTTTGAGTATTCACGCACAAGGTGTGCAAACAGACGAAATTGATGTTAAACACTACGAAATCAGTCTTAATATTGATAATATTAGTGTTAAACATCATTTCGGTTATACGAGAATTGATTTTGATTTGAAGACCAACGAGCATAATATTGTCGAGTTTTCTCTTCAAAATCAAGTAGTGGATAGTGTTTTTGTGGGAAATACGCAAGTCAATACCCCTCCTTACAAAACTAATTTCACTATCGACGGAAATAAAGTTCGTTTTCCTTTGCCTGATTACACTGCTGGAATGTATGAAAATTATGTAGCCATTGTTTATTACCATGGTTCATCAACGGTTGAGAACAATTATATGGCTTGGGGCGGTTTGCACTATGATAATGATATTATCTATGCAATGAGCGTGGCTTTTAACGATTATCCTCACTCTTATGGCAGAAGTTGGTTCGTATGTAACGAAGATTTTGCGGACAAAGCAACTTATGATTTCTATATTTCGGTTGATAAAGACAGAGAGGCTTTTTGCAGTGGGGCTTTTGTGGATAAGGAAGAAAACGAAAATTTCGATACATACCACTACAAACTTACTCAAAGCGTTGCTCCGTATGTGGTAAGTATGACTATCGGAAAATTCTTTACGTATGAAAAAACTATTCACAGCGATACATACGATTATGACATACCTCTCGTTGTGAAATACATATATCCGTCGGATTCTGCCAAAATTGCGAAAAATTTTTCGGGTATAGAAAAAGCGTTTAATACATTGGAGAAACATTTCGGTAAGTTCCGTTTCAATAGGGTGGGATATACCGTTACTCCGAAAGGCAGTATGGAACATGTGGATAATATTTGCGTGGCTCGCTCGGCTGTCTTGGATACTTCGATTAACGGAGTAAGTAACATCGTGCATGAATTGGGACATTCTTGGTTTGGTAATTTGGCTACATGCTTAACGGCAGAGGATATGTGGCTTAATGAAGGTTTTACGACATACACAACATCCTTGACATTGCAGGAGATATATGGAAAAGAAAAGGAAAAAGATTATTGGCATCAGAAACACCAATATGTATTGCAGCACTTACCATTGGAGGAAGGTGTGTTGGCTGTAACACCGATAGATTCTTCTATGACATATTCTTCAACCGTATATGAGAAGGGTGCAATGGTTGCTAAAACTATTCAAGGTTATTTTGGCGATTCGGTATTTTTTGCTGCCGCAAAAGCAATGTTGGATAGTTTTGCTTTCAAGAATTACTCTTCGCAAATGGTCAGGGATTTTTTGTCTGAATACACCAATGACGAAAACTTCAAAACGTTTTTCGATTGCTTGGTTTTTGGCGACAAACAGATAGATTATAATATGTATTGCGAAGACGGTATTTACAAATTCAAGTTCAATCATTCTCAATACGACAACATATTAAATATTCCACACACAACGATGTATGGCGTTGAGGTTAGCGATTACGATCAGAGAATAATGAGTTTGACAACTAATAATGATGCTATTGTTGAGAGTGATAAAACCATTAATTTCCCGAATGCTTTTGGTAAAATCAAAATAGAAAACGCAGACGATACTACTTTTGTTCGTCTTATCTTACATTGGACGGGTGCAAATGGAGAAAAACTTCCATACGGAGTGGAGAAACTTTCGCAAAATCATTATTGGACATTACAAACAAAGGATTTGAAAGACAAAAAAGCGGAACTTAGTCTTTATTTTGAGTTAAACGGCAGTGCAAACAGTTTTGATAATTCATTGGTGAATAATCTTCTTGGTAAGGATTCTATTGTTCTTTTGTACAGAAAAGATATTAATTGTGAGTGGATACCTATCGAATTTACCATACCTAACAATAATAAAGGATATATAAAAACTTCTTTTGTGGCAGCAGGAGATTATGTTATGGCAAAGGGAGACAAACAAATGGTTGGCTTGATTGATAAAACGAATAATGAAATCAACGGCATAAAAATATATCCTAATCCATCGAAAAGTGTAGTAAATATAGAAGTTGAGGATTTTAACAATACAACACTTACAGCCTATTCACTTAGTGGTAATCAAAAAATAAACATTCCGCTAAAAGCAAAGACGACTGCATATAAGTTTGAAGCCAAAGGCACGTATATTTTGTGCTTTACATTTGGCAATAAAACATATTCAAAGAAAATTTTGGTGGAATAATCATTTATTTTGCCGAAAAATGACAAAAAAACTTCATTATCAGACTTACTTTCTGTTTTCTTATTCATTATTGTATTGAAGATGCAAGACAAGGAGATAGAAAATATAATTTTACTTTGCAAACAAGGAAACCAAGATGCCAAAAGGGTCTTGTTTGAAATGTTTTCCCCGAAAATGCTTGCTCTTTGCAATAGGTATTTGAATAATATGCAAGATGCACAAGATGCGATGATAGACGGTTTTATTGCTGTGTATGATAATATCGATGGTTTCGTTCATCGAAATCTGCAAGGGTGGATTAACAGAATTATGATTAATACTTGTTTGGAGATGATGCGAAAACAAAAGAAAATTCTCTTGCAAGAAGATAATTCTTTCGCAGATGCGGACAACGAGATAGAGATAGATAATCCCGAAAGGTTTTCAAAAAACGATGTTCTCAATGCTCTGCAAACTTTAACGCCTAACGAAAAAACCATATTCAATATGGCGGTTGTCGATGAAATGTCTCACGATGAAATATCGCAAATATTGAATTTGAAAAAGACTACAATAAAAACTACCATATACAAAGCAAAAATCAAACTTAGAAACTACTTATTGCAATTGGAAAAAGACAGGATTTAAGACTATGAAGATAGAAGATATATTCAAGAATAATTTACAAAACAGCGAAATGCCGGTTGATTCATCGCTTTGGAATGAATTGAACAATAGAATTTCATTCAAGAACGGTGGCAACAATTCGGCAAATTCTCAAAGCGGCAATATCTCTACTAATGGCGGCAAAGGTTTGTTTAACAAAATTGCCTCCGCTGTCAAAGGAATGAAAGCCGCAACCCTTGTGTCTGTTGCGAGTGTGGTTGTTGCTTCGACAATTGCAGCGGTTGTTATAGTCAATAATGCAAACGAAAAAACGAATACCGATAAAAATAAAATAATCACTCACACTGATAAATTAGTGTTAAACACCGATAAAATAATTACTCACACTGATAATACGGCTTCCGATAACAAATTACAGCAAAGTGCAAAGAACGATTCCACAACTACTTCTAATGTTATGCCTTCGGTTGATTTTGATATAGATACTGCAAATACAAATATGTCTTATTCTACTCAAAACATTGTTTCTACTCCTGAAATGATAGCAACTCAAACGCCTAATTCCGTTGTGCTAAATACTAAGACAATGCCTAATAATCCTAATACGACTTCCCCTAAGGAACAACACAATTCGCAGCGAACAAATTCCAAATATGAAATAAAAATTCTTATACCTAATGTTATAACTCCTAACGGTGACGGCATCAACGATTGTTTTGCTATTCAGCATATAGAAGACTATCGTGATAATATGCTTGTCATTTACAATAGAAACAATAAGGTTGTGTATCAAAAGCGTAACTATAATAATGAATTTTGTCCGCAAAATTTGGAAAACGGAACGTATTTTTACAATCTTGTCATAAGAAATCAAGGCTTTGAAAAGACTTTTCAAGGTGTGATAACTATAATTGAATAATCTTACCCATATTTTTTAGTTTTGGAAATCAGGAAATTAAAATTTTTTCCTGATTTTTTTTTTGTAAAATTGACCATAAAAGAAAAAAACTCTTTAATATTGCAAAAAAATTAAGCAAATTTATTATGGCAACTACTAAGAAGAAAAAGACGACACCGGATAATACAAAAAAAAAACTAATCATCAGTTATGATAAACTACCGGAAGCAGATAAAGAACTCTTTGAAGAAAAATACGAAGACGGTTTTATGGATTATGTTAAGACCGTAACTCGTCCGGACGGTACTCCTATGTTTGTCGTTCCATTGGAAACAGAAACGAGTATCTATATGGTGAAAATAGATATGCGTGTCGATACCAAGATGACGGATGATGAATTTGATAAAGAAATGCTGGGCGAAAGCAAAAATAGTCAAGACGATATTTCGGGACTTGATGAGGTCGAACAAGAGGGTAGAGGTGCTAAAACATTTCGTCTAAACCACGGAGATTACGAATCATTGGATTCCATTGAAGAAGCTGTTGCGAAAGAAGATATGGTAGAAGCCGATTTTACTTCATTGGACGATATCGATGTGGCAGACGAAAATTCCCTTAAATAAATGAAATGTTTTAAGGTATCTGTTTTATTTGTTGTTCTTGCATTAAGTTTTTGCAGTATCGCACAAGACAAAAACAAAGTGCTTAGCGTAAAGGATATGCACGCTGATATAGATTATTATTACTCTAATTTGCAGCAAATACACCCTAATCCGTATCTCGTACTTAGCGAGCAAGAATTTCAAAACAAGATAGACAGCCTTAAACACTTAATAGATAAACCTCTTACCAAGCAAGAGTTTTTCTTGCATATATCTTCTTTTAATAAATACACCGATTTGCACACTAACATCAGAGGTTCAAAAAAGATGTTGAAGCAAAACGCGAACGTAACGTATAGTTTTCCTCGTTTTGATATGCAAGGCGGGGTTGTTACGTTTTATGATAAAGACAGTATGATTTGTAGTCTTGTTGCGGTCAATGATGTTTCCACTCATCAGATAGAAGATTATTTCTTTTCGTGTAAAAATCTTGTGGAATTGAGCGAAGACTACAATTTCTACGATATGCTGACGCTTTATATTGCAAATCATTTTTGTTCGGACACATTGAATTTCTCTTATACCACACAAGGCAAAAATATCCAGACTATGAAAATCGCTCCCAACAAAGCCAAAGATGATGTTAAGGGTAAGCGAACTTTTCATTTGAGTGTCGATAGTTTGCAAAGCATTGCCGTGTTTGAGATAAATAGTTTTCTTCCCAAGAAAGTTAAGGATTATATTGCTTATACAAAATATGTAGATAATGTTTTCGACACACTAAAACAAAAGAATATAAATCGGCTTTATTTAGATTTGACTTGCAACAACGGAGGACTGATTGCCTTTGAAGAACATCTGTTAAGTTATTTGGTAACCGATGAAACAAGAAAAGTTTTGTGGGATTTGGTTGTAAAGCAATCGGCAAAACGGCGTTCTCAGCGTGGTCCTGTGCCATTAGTGGCAGACGGCAATTATCATCAACAACGCCAATATTTCACGGCAAGAGATGTTAAAAACAAATTCAAAGGTGAGGTGTTTGTAATACAATCACGCAAATCTTTTTCGGCAGCAAGTACTTTGGCTTCGCAACTGCAAACTTATAGGAAATCAACAATAATAGGAGAGGAGTGTCAAATTAAAGCCGTTTATACCGATCCCATACTTTTGACTCTGCCAAAATCGAAATTTATGTTTATGTGTGCAACGGGTTTTATTAAAAACGTTGGCGAAAACAAAACAAAGGGAGTTGTGCCTGATATCGAATACAAAATATATAATCCTTACGAGGAAATATCGATAGAGCAAGCCGAAATGATGCGACAAATTAAAAATTAACAATAAATACAAAATATTATGAGTATTAAATTACAAAGAACATCTGTGCTGTTGGCACTTTGTTTAACAATCGGTGTTTTTGTCAATGCACAAAACATTTCAAAAGAAAATCTTTCCAAACACGTCCATACACTTGCGAGCGACGAGATGCGAGGACGTGATTACTTTACAAAGGAATTGGATAATGCTGCAATGTACATCAAACAGCAGTTGAAAGATATGGGCTTGCAGCCTATGGATTACGATATAAAAGTTTCGGATTGGCTTGACTATTATGAAGAACTCTCAAAAACGGATACCGCAATAGATTATACATCATTATTGGAGGACAGTGAGAATAATAAGGATAAAACATTTAAGAACTTTTATGTTGTTTTGAAAGGTAATAACCCTGCAAAGGATACTTTATACACTCTTTTGAATGTAGATTACAACGGAGCAGGTGTCGATACCATAAAAAACTATGAGGTAATCAAAAATTCGGCTAATTACCAAGCCTCAGGCTGTGCCGCTGCGTTGGAAATAGCACGTTATTTTGTTAAAAATCCAAGCCTTTTGAATAAAAACTTGATAATAATGTTTCAAGCAACGCCTTCATTGTACTACGATATAGAATATTTTACTCACAAGACCAATCTGAAAAAGATAGAGTTAATATTCGGTATGGACAATCTTGGCTATATCGATGAAGAGAATGGCAGCGGACAATATACTTACACGGTTAGCAGCCGAATCAAAGATGCAAGCAAAATTCTTCAACCGGTGCTTTTGCAAGACGTCGATTTATCTACAACGGCGGATTATGATGAATATTATCAGTATCCTTCAATCTATGTCAATGGTGATGTAATGGACTATTATAGTGATAACGCCGATAGTTTGAATTATGATTTGATGACACAGATTACCGACCAAATGATAAAGGTTATTACTGCTTTTGATAAGGCTGACGTGGAAATTCTTCCGCAAACCACGCTTGGCGACCCAAATCTTTTTGATGACCTTTCGGGCGGTCGCAATAAGAGTTATTTTGGTCTCAATTTGATGATTGGTAGCAACAAACACTATTACTCTTCCAACAAATATATGACCGGTAAAGCCGCTATGTCTTATTCTGCCGGTTTGTTTTTCAAATATCAGATGTCAAGGAGCTTTGCTTTGCGTTTGGATGCTAACTACGAGCGTGCTTATGCCAATCGCCACGACGGAAGGTTCAAAAGCGATGTTTTGAGCGTACCTTTAACATTTTTGCTTGCAGTCGGAACTTATGGCTTTGAGTTTTATTATGGCGTTGGAGGTTATTTCGATTACAATTTGTCGGCAAAATTAAATAACGAGTCTGTTGATTGGGACGTTTTCAATCGTTACGAATGGGGTTGGCAATATACGATTGGTATGAGCTTCGGTCATTTTATGATTGCGTATTACCAAAAAATCGGTTTGTCAAATATGATGAACACCGATATTGACGATATGGGCAAGGTCAAAAACCGCAACCAATATTTCACAATTGGCTGGCATTTTTAGTGCGACTGCACACAAGAGAAAATAAAACACTCCCTCGTGTTTGGGATTTCGAGGGAGTGTAACCATTGGTGTCTAAGCGTGGTCTATATTCAAATCTTTTTCCATAAGGGTTGCACCTTTCATAGTTGTTTTGAATGCCACTGACGGGTAAAATCTGCATGTTACACGTTTTATCGTGTCTGCCGTAACGTCATCTGCACTCTCACAGGCTTTGCTTCTAAGTGTAGGGATAAATGAGCCGAGAGTTCTGAATTTGACTGCACAGCCCAACAAAAAATTCTTCTGCATCGTCAAGGGTAACTACCTTTCGCACGAAATGAAAAAATATGCCCATAACCTAATCTTTTCCGACAACCTAATCTTTTCGGATACAGGACAATTAACCGCTTTTGAAAATATCAATAAAGCAGGCTCTGACCTTTCGGAAAAAGAAAGAGACTATAACGATATAATGCAAATGCGTTCTGAGGGTATGACATATCGTGAAATCGGCGACAGAATGGGAATAAGTCAAACTGGTGTAATCAAAAGGGTAAAAACTTATGAAGAACGTATGGAAAAAATCCGCCAGCAGACCAAAGAAATCAACGAAAGACAACAGGAATTAGCCTTTGAAAATCTTGAAGAATTTACCGAAATTTAATAAGCCACAGGAGGGTAAGGATGTACTATATATATCAAAAATATATAGTACAACTTACCTGTCTTATTAGTCTTGCTTACTTACTCACTTATATATAGGTAAGTCAGTAAGTGCGCAAAGTG
>OMYR01000062.1 GCA_900315335.1 uncultured Bacteroidales bacterium | reverse complement strand
CATTTGTTTGTGGTTATTCAAATATACAATTTGTTCGGCAGTTTTCTCCGTTTTAGACACAATCACTCGAAATGTCGGATGAACCTATTTTTTGTCAAACTCACCTTATTTAAGGTAGAGAAAAATGAAAGCAATGTAAGGACAATGAATATGTTTTTCAAATGTGAAAGACTGCGTAAAGAAGTTATTTGATATATTTTTGTAAATTTGCAAACTGAAAAGATAGAGAATGGAAGTCGATACTATGAGAAAAGCGGTAAAAATATTGGCGGTTGTATTTGTTTGGGTGGCAATTACGATTAATATTTCGGTGGCTCAAAAGAATAATGGAAAGATAAAATTAGATGAGTGGCAGATTGAATATTTTGTTAAGAAGAATTTAAGAGATTTTCCGCAATCGACATTGCAAGATTTGTATAAAAGTTTTTTTCAATCCGTCTTTGGGCCGGAACACTTGGTGAGCGATAAAGAAAAAGTAATGTCTTTTATCGATTGGGAACTTACGCAGGAGTTTAATTACGTGTATCCGATTTACGAATCTGTGGGAGTGAGCGGTGATTTTGTGAGGGTAAATTTATCAAACGTATTGAATGGATATATAACAAAAGAGAGACTTGCGGATTGTTTCATTCGATCATCGAAAGTTGAGCATAAACATACGTTGGAAGAGTTTTATGCAATGTGGGTTCAAGTAACGAATTGGATAGAAAAGAACAATGTAACGTTGGATAACTATGATAAAGATAAAAAGTTTATAGATGAATTGATAGCAAAGGGCGAATATGCATGGGTGCATAGCAATGGTTATAGGAGTTATTATAAACCACATTATCGTATAGTGGAGAAAGAAATATTTTTCAAGGAAATATATCCGTTTATTACCGATAGAAAAGATTGAAGTAAGGTAAGCGGAACGTTAAATAAGGATTTTAGAACAATTAAAAGATAGTATAATGTTATTTGAAGAGATTATTGTCGGACCGATACATTCTCGCAGATTGGGAACATCGTTGGGCGTTAATGTTTTGCCGACGCAGAAAAAGTATTGTAGTTTCAATTGTATTTATTGCGAATGCGGTTGGAACGAAATAGACACAAGAGTTCAAGTACCTTTCAATGATAGAAAAGAGATAAAGGCAAATCTTATTAAATGGTGCGAGCAGAACAACGAAGAGCAAAGAGCAAAGGTTGATTCCATAACGTTTTCGGGTAACGGAGAGCCGACATTACATCCTGAGATTTTGGGTATTGTTGAAGATGTGTTGGAGGTTAGACAGAAATATATGCCTATGGCGAAGACAACAATACTGACCAATAGTACGGTGTTAGGCAAGGTAGATGTTTGGAAAGCGTTGCATTTGATAGATAACCCGTTGTTGAAGATAGATGCAGGAACAGAAAGAATGTATAAACTGATTTCTAAACCTGTCAGTGCCGATTTTGAAGAGATTAAAGAGAATATCATTCGTTTTGGTAAGGATTGTATAATTCAAACTATGCTTCTTAGGGGAGAAAATGACGGCGAAAAGATAGATAATACGGTGGATAGCGAGTTTATTCCTTATATGGAAGTTGTGAGAAAGACCAACCCGAGAGAAGTTATGTTCTATTCTTTGGATAGAATACCGCCTGCAAAACATTTGATAAAGGTGGAAAAACAAGAATTGGAGCATTTTGCAGATAAAATAAGAAGTTTGGGCATTAAGGCTTCAACGTATTAAGATTATATGGATATCAAAGAACAAAAACAATCGCTTAGAAAACTTATTCGTAAGACCAAAACCGAGTATTCTTTGGAGGAAAAACAAAAACTCTCGAAACCAATCTTTGATAAAGTGGAGATTATGCAGGAGTTTAAGGACGCAAAGACAGTATTGTTGTATTGGTCGATGAATGATGAGGTGGATACGCACGAGTTCGTTAATAAATGGTATAAAGATAAGACGATACTTTTGCCGTGCGTTGAAGGTGGGGATTTGGTTTTGAGAAAATACTTAGGAGTTGACTCTATGAAAGCAGGGAAGCAGTTCGGAATATTAGAACCTACGGGCAAAGAGTTTTTGGATTACAAGAAAATAGATTTGATGATTATTCCGGGCGTTGCGTTTGACAGACAAAGAAATCGTATGGGTAGAGGACGAGGATTTTATGATAGGCTGCTCAAAACGTGTGATTGCAAGAAGTTCGCTGTTTGTTTCGATTTTCAAATAGTTAAGCAAGTACCAACGGAAGACTTTGACGTTAAGATGAGCAGAGTTATTGCCACAACAGACGTTTATTAATAAAATAAAATAGAGTTGGAAGTGCGTAAATCGGCACCCCCCCCAAAGAGAATACATATGAAAAAACAATTACAATGAAAAAACGCAATTTGATAATATTATCGGTGATTACAGGTCTGTTTATGGCTGTTGCTTGGGCAGGAGTTATGAGTTTGGGATTTTTGATGCTTGTGGCGTTTGTGCCATTGCTATTTATTGAAGATTATATTGCGAACAGCAAAGATAAGAAGTTTCACTCCACTGCAACATTTTGTTATACATATCCTGCGTTTTTGATATTTGCGTTTGCGAACACGTATTGGATAAGCAATGCTTCCCCGATAGGATATGTTGTTCCGATTGCCGAAGCAGCGTTTATGAGTATTGTATTTCAATTGTATTCGTTTTCAAAGAAAGTCGCACGCCAAAAGCAAGGAGCATATTTCTTCTTTATTATATATTGGATTGCGTTTGAACATATACAATTCCTTTGGGATATTAATTTTCCGTGGTTGAATCTTGGCAATTCCTTTGCGTCATATCCGATATTGGTGCAGTGGTATAGTGTTTTGGGAATGGAAGGCGGCACGTTATGGATACTTATAACTAATATTCTGATTTACCTATTCGTTAAACGCATATTTAACACTAATATTTATTTTAGGGACATTATTAAAAAGAATGAAATCAAGGCCGAGAACGATATCAGTGGCAATGCTGTTAAAAGAGTTGTATTAAAATATAAATATCAAATTCTTGTCGTGTTGGTTGTTGTTGCACCCATTGTTTGGTCGTTGGTTTTGTACTACACATACGAGGACGAAAGCAAACAAAGTGCAAAGGTGTTGATTGTTCAGCCTAATTTAGACCCGTATAACGAGCAGTACAAATTGGAACCATCGGAGATTATACAAAGGGTAAAAGATATTGCGCAGCCACATTTAACCGATAAGATTGATTTTTTGGTGCTACCGGAGAGTTGTATTCAAGAATATGCTAGGGAAGATCTTTTGGACGGCGTACCAAGTGTTTTGGATTTGAAAAACTTTGTTGGTAATACGAATTGTGAGGTAATAGCAGGCATATCAACTCGAAAACTTTTGCCCGAAGGAGTAAAGACGGCGGCGGCAAGAGAACTTCGAGGAGTGAATAATCAATACTACGAATCGTGCAATACAGGAATAATGTTTAACAAAAATTCCTCTCAAAATGAGATTCAACTAAGACATAAAAGCGTCTTGGTTGTGGGTGTGGAGAAACTTCCTTTTACTAAATATTTACCTTTTATAGAGAAGTTAGCGTTGGATATGGGTGGGACGATAGGTACTCTTGGAGTTGATGAAAAAGTAAATAATTTTTATTCACAGAATAGACAGATAAGCATTGGTGTTCCTATTTGTTGGGAAAGTGTTGATGGTAATTACACTCGCAAGTTCGTTAAGAATGGAGCGAATTTTTTGCAAATCATAACAAATGTAGGCTGGTGGGGCGATACTCCGGGGTATAAACAGTATTTTGCTATCTCGTCTTTGCGTGCAATAGAAAATCGTAGATATGTTTCGGTTTGTGCCAACACGGGATATTCGGGCTTGATTAATGCCAAAGGTCAGACGGTTGATAAAGGTCCTTATTGGGAGCAAAAGGCTTTTGTTTATGATGTTCCATTGTTGGATAAACAGACATTTTTTTCCTTAAATGGAGATATGTTAATGCGGCCATTTACATTTTTCGCTGTACTTTTGTTGCTTTATTCTGTTGTTAGAAACAAAACGAAAGTTAAGGAAAAAGTAAAATAAATATCAAATTTGATTTAGGATAATAAAAAGTTTTGTATATTTGCCACAAATTTTGTAAAAGGTAGAAGAAAGATGAAAAGGATAAGTATTTTCTTTGTGTTGTTTTGCAGTACGATAATTGTCGGATTGCAAGCTCAAACGGTAACAATCAATAGTATTGAGAACATAACGCCTACAACGGTAAAAGTAAAAGGTGAGATTGCAAATCTTGGCAGTCGTGTGGCGGAGATTAAAAGACGAGGCTTTTTTATCGCACCATTGAACAATCCGACAGCTGGCGATACTATAAGATATGATACTGTCGCACCAAAGAAGAATGAAACGTATTCATACGAACTATATAAGTACGAGGATTACTTAAATCCTAATACCGATTATTGGGTACAGGCTTTTATAACGTTTAAGAAAACCGGACAGGATACCGAATACGTGTATTCTATAAAAGACACTTTTACCACAGCTGCACCTATCAATGATTATTCTTCTGCCGGCTATGTTGATAATCTTTCTTTGACAACAGCAACGTTAAAAGGTAGCATAGATTCTATGGGAAATGCTTCTATTTTGCATGATGTTGGTTTTGTTTATTCCAAAACTTCAAACCCTACACTTAATGCTCCTGGTGCGGAATATACAAGAAGTACTTTTAATTCCAATAAAGTTTATCCCAAAGCAATATCTTCGGATTTAATCAATTTAGATGCCTCAACGATGTATTATTATAGAGTTTGGGTGATAAACAAATACAATGAAAATTATTACGATACCACATATTCAACTCAAAAGTCTTTTACCACATTACATGCTTGTAATAACGTTCCAATAGGCTTGGATACTGTGTATGTTCATACCGATGAAGTGGAATTGACATGGCAAGCGGGAGAAGGACAGACATTGTTTCAAGTAGAATATGGTTTTTCGGGTCATACGGTTGGAGAGGGTGATACCATTACGGTTGAAGGAACAAGTGTTGTTTTGTCTGATTTGGAAAGTAATCGTTCATACACAAGTTACGTCAGAGCTGTTTGTCCTGATATGAATAGCGAATGGAGTAATATGCGTCCGTTCCACACACGTGCTGCATTGTGCGAAAAGGTTATGGGCTTGCATTTGGATAATGCAACGCATGTTACTGCTAAATTGGAATGGACTCCGGGTAAGGATGGCGACAATCAATGGGAGGTTTTATTCGCCACGAAGAATCAATCATATGGCGGTACACCTTTCGTGGTTAAGGATTATCCTATTTTTGCTCCTGCTGGTTTGAGCGAGAATACAGAATACAAGATTAAAGTTCGTACAGTTTGTACAATTACGTACGATACTACAGAAATTGACCCTAATACGGGAGACGAGATTGTTGTTACCAAAGATTCCGTAGCTCGCAGCCTTTGGAGTGAAGATTATGAATTTATCACAGCAAAAAGTGCATTAACAGATGGTGAGGAAATTAATTATTACGTCAGCGTTTTCCCTAATCCAGCAAGCGATGTCATTAACTTTTCTATGCGGGGCGACATAAGACGAATTACAAAAACTGAAATATATTCCACACTTGGTACATTGGTTTATTCTTCGGATACAATGCCGGAGCAATTAGACGTGTCCAACTTTGAGAGTGGAACATATATAATTCATATCACTTCATTGAAAGGCACGCAAGTGGAAAAGATATTTATCAAGTAAATCAAACAATAATCAATAACCAATAAAAAACAATAAAGTAAATGTTCAATTCATTGTTATTACAAGCAGGTGCGGTAGCAGAGCAAGCAGCACAAACTACAACTAAACATTTGGACATATTTTCTCTTGCCAAAGCGGGCGGGTGGATAATGATTGTCTTGGCAATTCTTTCTATTCTTGTCATATATCTTTTTGTTGAGAGGTATATAGCTTTGAATAAAGCGTTGAAAGAAGACACTTCTTTTATGAATAACGTTAAAAACTGCATTCACAATTCGGATTTACAAGGTGCTAAAAACCTTTGTGCAGCCAATGATTCGCCTATTGGCAGAATGGTTGAAAAAGGATTGTCGCGTTTGGGCAGACCGTTGAATGATATAAACCAAGCTGTTGAGAATGTCGGCAAAATGGAGGTTGCAAAATTGGAAAGCGGTGTAAGCATGATAGCAACCGTGAGCAATCTTGCTCCGTCAATAGGTTTTCTTGGCACGGTTACAGGTATGATTAAGGCTTTCTTTGATATGGCAAACGCAGGTAACAATATAGATATTCAACTATTGTCAAGTGGTATTTACGAAGCAATGGTAACAACTGTCGGCGGTTTGATTGTCGGTCTTATCGCTTCATTCCTTTATAGTATATTGGTTGGCAGAATAAATAAAGTTGTGTTTATATTGGAGAGCCGCACCAACGAATTTATGGATTTGTTACATGAACCTGCTGCATAATTTATCAATATTATGATTCAGAGTAGAAACAAAATAACTCCGCAGTTCAATTCTTCTTCAATGTCGGATCTTGTGTTCTTGTTGTTGATATTCTTTATGCTAACAAGTACATTGATAAGTCCGAACGCTATAAAGATGCTTTTGCCCCAATCTACTTCGGGACAGACTATGGCAAAACAGAATGTAACGGTATCCATTGATGAGAATATGGCGTATTATGTTGAGAACCAGCCTAAGCAATTAGATGAAATGGAATCATATCTTGAAGCCCTTTTGTCCGATACTCAGGAGGGTACGGTTAAACTTCATGCAGACAAAACTGTTCCTGTTCAATACATAGTTAATGTCATTGATGTGGTTAATCATATCAACCAACGCAACAATACAAAGCACAAAGTTATTCTTGCAACCGAAGCTGCGTCTTCAACATCAAAGACAACTAAGTAAAGTAAGCGATGGAATTAAATAACGAAAATAAACGAAAACTGATAAGCGGCGTTGTTACAATCGTTGTTCATTCGCTTGCATTGTTATTGTTATTGGTTGTCGGCTTACCTTATCAAGATCCGCCACCACCTGAGATTGGTGTTGAGATGAGTGCCGATGATTTGACGCAAGCCGAGATTGAAGATGGTTATGCGGGCGCTCTTGGCGGAGGAGAAACAACCGAAGAGCCTTCCCCCTCATCTAATGACGACGAATCTGCCGTTACACAAGACACAGACCCAACACCATTGACTGCTAAAAACACCAAACCTAAGCCTACAACACAGCCCAAAGAGACTACTCAGAAAGTGGATAACAATGCTTTGTTTCAAAAAGGCAAAGTAAAGAAAGGTGGTAGTGGCAAAGGCGAAAGCGGTGGCGACGGAACTGCCAAAGGCAATGGCAGTGGTGCAGGACAAAGTGGCGAGGGAAATGGCAATAATGGAGCACCATTTTCTTTGGCAGGTAGAGGAGCAAAAGCACTTTCACAACCAAAGACCAATAAGAATGATACTGGTAAAGTCGTTGTTGATATAAAAGTTGATCAGCAAGGCAACGTTGTTGAAGCACATGCAGGAGCAAAAGGAACAACACTTATGGACGTTAATATTTGGAGACAATGCGAACAAGCTGCCAAACGTTCAAAATTCAGTGCCAAAGAAGATGCTCCCGAACTGCAAAAAGGTTCAATTACTTACAAATTTTTTCGATAATTTCTCGTAACTTAAAACTATTTTATTTGTTGTCAAAAAGGCGAATTTAATTGAAAAATTCGCCCTTAAATAAAAATAATGAATTAAAGTGTATTCTGTTTTATCTTTTCTACGTACTGGTCTATTCGCTGCAACTCCGAAGGTATCGCTATTCGCTGTGGGCAATGAGAAATACACTCGCCGCAACTTGTACACATATTTGCTTGACGAAGTTTAGGCACTTTGCGGTCATATCCTATGAGAAATGCTCGGCGGGCTTTTTTGTAATTTTCGTCAGCAGTACTTTGCGAGATGTTTCCCTCAACAATGCAACGATTGTAATGAGTGAAAATACTCGGTATATCCAATCCGTAAGGGCATGGCATACAATATTGACACTCATTGCAAGGTATGGTGTTCATCTCTACCATAGTTTTGGCAATGGAGTAAAGGAAGTTCATCTCTTCATTGTTTAACGGCTTCAATGGACAAAGGGTGCGAAGATTGTCTTGCAGATGCGACATTTCCGTCATACCGCTTAAACATGTCATAACTCCGTCGAATGTGCCCAAAAATCTTAACGCCCAAGATGCAACACTATACTCAGGCTCACGCTGTTTCATTTGTTTAACGATAGCATCGGGCATCTTAACCAAACGTCCGCCAAGTAAAGGCTCCATGATTACTACCGGAATGTTTCGTTTGGATAATTCACCATAAAGATACTCTGCATTGACATTGCGTGAGTTTATCTGTTTGGCGTAGTGCCAATCCATATAATTCATTTGGATTTGAACGAAATCCCATTTGTATTTATCGTGCATAGACAACAGATAATCGAACACGGCGACATCGCCGTGGAACGAAAATCCGAGATTGCGGATAATACCTTTTTCACGCTGCCCAAGCAAGTAGTCCAAAACACCATTATTTACGTAACGGGCTTTGTATTCTTCCATACCGCTACCCATACCAACGCCGTGAAGAAGCAAGTAATCGACATAATCCACCTGCAATTCTTTCAAAGAGTTTTGGAACATCTGGACGGAGGTATTGTATTTCCAAGTTTCTGGAGCGAAGTTGGAGAGTTTTGTGGCGATAAAGTACTCGTTTCGTTTGTGTCTTGAAAGAGCGATACCAGTAGCTTTCTCACTTTGACCTTTGCAATATGCCGGAGAAGTGTCAAAGTAATTAACGCCGTGTTCGATTGCGAAATCAACCAATTTATTTACCATTTCTTGGTCTATCGGGGCGTCGGATTCTCTTGCACTTCCGTTGTTTTTGTCATCGTTTGTTGCTACAACAGGTAGACGCATCATACCGTAGCCGAGCAGTGAGACTTTTTCTTTTGTCTTTGGGTTCTGGCGGTAAGTCATCTTGCCTTTCGGAATTTCGATTGCGGAATTGTTCTCGCTTTTTTTGTCCGAGCAAGCAGCAGCAACAGCACTTGTTGCTGCAACGCCTAAGCCCATTTTTTTCAAAAATTCGCGTCTTGATATATTTTTGTTTTCCATTTGTTTCTTATTTTAATGTTGAAAACTTAAATGTTCGTCGTTTTGATTATTGTTTTAATGTGTTGGACAATCAAAAATCAAAGTACGACATTATATTGTTTTATGAATAGCATTGCCTTCCACATAAATAGCGGCGAAAGGTCGAGAAGGGCAAACGTATTCACACATACCGCAGCCTATACAACGATTTTCATTAACGGCTGGAACCATTAGTGTATCGTCTTTGTCAGGGTGTAGAGGTATCATTGTTATTGCTCCGCTCGGACAATGCCTTGCACAGTTGCCACATTGATGTTCATCTGTTACGACAACGCAGTTTTGTTTTACCCAAACGGCGTGTCCGATTTGGATTGCGGTCTTATCTTCTTTGGAAATTTTTTGGATTGCACCTGTTGGACAGACTGATGAACAAGCAGTACATTCAACTCTGCACGCACCTTTCTCAAAACTCATCACAGGTTGCATTAAGTGCATTAAATCCGTTGAAGGTCGCAAAACATCGTTAGGACATTTGGATACGCACAATTGACAGCCGGTGCAATGTTGTTGAAGATTCTTTATGCTCTTAGCACCGGGCGGGACTATTTGCGTTGTTCTTTCGTATTGTTTCTTTTCTTCTATTACAGCCAAGCCACCATCGACTTTTTTCTTGTCTTGTGCAAACACGGTGGCGCTTGCAAGAGCGGTGGCAGAAAGCAAAAAGGCTCTTTTGGACTCATCAACCTTGTTTTCTTTGGCAGATGTAGAAAGTTTTGCCACAGTTTTCTTCTTTTTGAATGAGTAATTTATTGCATCTTTCGGGCAAACGCTTTGGCAATCGCCACAAACAACGCAACGCGAGTAATCAACAAAATTTTCTTTTCCATTAATACACGAAGCCTTGCAATTCTTGGTACATTTGTCGCAATGAATACATTTGTCTTCATCTATATTTATCTTCAAAAGAGAGAAACGCGACAAAAAACTTAGTATTGTGCCGACAGGACAAACACTATTGCAATAACCACGACCGGTTTTCCACGCAATAATTCCAATAACCAAAAAACTGATTAAAGCAATCACAAAAGTAGATACACTTCTTATCCAAACCTCTTGCGAATAAAAAGCGTAGGAATCCATTCTTTGTGCTATGTATGCAAAGAAATTGTTTATCCAAATGTATATTGGCTGAAATAAACTCTGAACCATTCTTCCCCAAGACGAATAAGGAGCAAGTAAAGCCACCAATGACCCGATGCCTGCCACCAAAGCAATAATGAATATCACCAAAACACTATAACGAAGTATCTTCATTTCTTTGTGATAATGGTAACGGTTTTTATGTCTTATCGAATGGATATGGGCAACAATGTCTTGGAAAATCCCAAGAGGGCAGATAACGGAACAATAAATTCTTCCGAAAATCAAGGTCAGTGCAACCAAAACCAAGACAACTCCAAAGTTTAACGCCAATAGCGCCGGTAGAAACTGGATTTTGGCAATCCAACCGAGATACATGTTCAATGCACCTGTAAAGTCTAAGAATAACAGTGTTATTAGCGTAAAAAAGATTATCGCCAATGTTACTCTGATTGTTTTTAATGTTTTGTGTTTCATATACTGTTTATTTAACATTGGTTAAACTTAATTTTCTATTCTCTTTACGACAATTATCGATATTTCGTAAAGCAACCATATCGGTAAGAATACTATCGTCAAAGTGAATATATCACTTGTCGGTGTTACGATAGCTGCCAATATGAGAATGACAACGATGGCATGTCGGCGGTATCGTTTCATAAACTTGGATTTAATTAACCCGAATTTGGCAAGTAACCACGACACGACAGGTATTTCAAACAAAATCCCAAACACTAACGTCATCATAAGCAATGTATTCATATAAGACCCAAGTGTAAGCATATTGCTCACCTGATTACTTACCTCGTATGTGCCGAGGAACCTTATCGTCAAAGGAAATATCAAGAAATAATTCACTACCGCTCCCAAAACAAACATAACATACGCCGCAAAAACAATATGTGAAGAGTATTTTTTCTCGTTTGCATACAATGCCGGCGAAATAAATTTGAACAATTCGTAAATAATATACGGAGAAGCAGCAATAATTCCCGCAACAAGCGATACCTTTAAGTGCATCATAAATTGACCTGTGAGTTCGGTATTCATTAAAAAAATATCAAACTCATCTCCTTTGAGCAATTTGTATGTAATAAACGAAGAACTTTTTGGAGCAAACACAATACTAAACAGCCAATCCTTAAAAAAGAATGCTGCAACGGCGAACACCAACGTTATAACGCCTATCCTTATTATAACAGAGCGTAAATCGTCAAGGTGCTCCCAAAATGTTTCGTTATCATTTGTTGTACTCATTGGGCGAATAAACGCTTGAAGTCCTTATATGATTTTCAAAAAATTAAATACCATTAAAATGATGTTTAACAATGATGAATTAGTGTTAAATACTATTTTGCTAATGTTTAACACTATTTTACTGATGTTAAACATCAGTTCTGCAAAAATACTTATTCTTTTTTGCTTAGTTTGTCTTTGTCTTCGGAATCGAATTCTCCGTTCATTCCGTCCTTAAAACTTTTTACTCCCTTGCCGAGACCTTTCATTAATTCCGGTATTTTCTTTCCTCCGAACAACAACAAAACTACTGCTGCTATCAATAAAATTTCAGGCATTCCTATTCTCATTGTCGTAAATATTTTAGGTTAAAAACTTAGTAGACTGCAAAATTATAAAAAATCCATTAATTACACAAATAACGATTATAAAAATTCATCTTGCTTAGAAATGTGATTACGTTGCAGATACAGATGTTTTCTTTTGAGAAGATAGTGCGTAAAATGATTGCTTTGAGATAATGAGTATGTAAAATTTCATTATTTTTGCACTTCGTACCTAAATATATTTTGATAAGAAATTGATTAAAGCGGTTGAGAAAATAGTAGCATACGTAAAAGATATTTGGAAAAATGAAAGTAATCGAACGATAATTAAAGATGTTGCTTTGTTGTCGGTCGCTACAATAGTTTTTCATTTTATCTATTGGACGAGCGATATGAGTGCTTGGATTTTCGGGGCATATACCAATGATGTTTATGATTTTTTCAAAATTATTGCCTTCAAAGGTTCGAACATTATGCTTAAAAATCTTACCGATATATCGTATTACATTGGCGGAACGACTTATTATTTTTATGACTTGTTACCAAACGGTGACAAATCCGTCGTTTCAACTATGGAAGTGAGCGTTGATTGTTCGGGTGTCAAGCAATTGTTACAATTTTTGCTGATAATGGTTTTGTGTCGTGGCGTGTGGTGGGGCAAAGGTGTGTATTTCTTAATTGGAAGTGTGTCTATATTGTTTTTCAATGCGGTAAGGATATTTGTTTTGACCTATGTATTTGCTGCAAATCCCGATATTTTTCAGTCAATTCACGATTGGATTGCCCGACCGATGATGTACATGGTTATTTTTATGCTTTGGTTGGTTTGGATTGAGTATTTGGCAAAACGACAAAAGAAAACAAAACCACAAGGTTAGAAAAGGATTATTCCAAAGGTTTGCAAAATGCTCCGCAAAACATAATCCAATTGGAACTTTTACCTCTTATGATAAACAAAAATGGCGAGGAAAATTTAATAGGTTCTGAGGTGTTGTTGCTAAGTATATTCTTGTTGCGGTTGTGTGTTACCGCTGTGTTCAAATCTGCTTGCGATGCTTTTTGAAGTGAAAACGAATAAAGAATTGACAGCGTCTTTGGGAAAGTAACTGTTGTGTCGCCTTCGTGATATGACGGCAAAGGAATTATAGTGCTATCTTTAATATTAATAAGAGGAAAAGAAACATTGATTTTTCGCACCTGCATATTGTTTATTAAAGAAAAATATTTCTCTTCCGTAAAGTTTTTGGCGTATTGTCGTAGCGATTGGTTCAATGGACGAATAAGCATAAGCATATAATTGCCGTTGCCAATGGGAAGTTCAATTGTTTGCTCCATATCGGTTATGTAGGTGCGAATATCCGAACTTATGGTTATGAAATCCAAACGAGTTTTTTGGTTTTCGGAAGTTGTGAAAATATTATCAATATCGTTCGGAGCATTGTCTTCATACATTAATATCTTTTCAAAAGACTGAGAAATTTTAATTGTCTCATCGTTTTCAAAAACAATATCGCTGTTGATGATTATCGAAGAATCTATATCTTTGACAGCATTCAAAAAATCGTTTTCGGTTTTCTTTCTTTGTGTTTGTGATAAGGAAGTAAGGGAATAATGTTTGACGAAACTTTCTTGCCAAGACAAAAGAGTGGAATCTATAAGCAGATTGTTCAAAAGATATGTCGGAGCAATTGCAAAGTTATGTATTGAAGTGTCTTGTGCAATGTCGGCAATCAAAAGTGATATGAAATTGTTGCTTGCTTGAAACATTTTGATTTGTCCTATCGAAAAAACTTCGGCAGGAGTACCCACCATAGCATTTGGCGATATGGAAATGCTGTAAAGACTGTTCTTTTCTTTTTTGCAAGACGAAAATAAAACGAATGCCGCAAGGACGATTATGTAAAATGATTTCAAGTGTGTTTTCATAGTTTGCAAAATTATTAAATATTTGTTTGATAAAGCGTTTTTTGAAAATTTATTTTAATTTTGCAAAAACAATGGAATGACATCACACCTATGAAAGGCATGCAGTGATTTCCAAAACATAAAACTTGATTTTTTATGGGGCAGAAAAGGTTTGAAACGCTCGAAGAAGGGATAGATTACGCAAAAAGGTATTGCAGTTTGCAGGAAAGTTGTGCAAAAGATGTTAAATCTCATCTTTTGAAATACGGAATGACTGTTCAGCAATCGGAAAAGATAATCGATTTGTTGATTGACGAAAATTATATCAATCACGATAGATATGCACAATTATATACCGTGAGCAAAATTCGACAAAGTCGTTGGGGAAAAATCAAAATCAAACGAATGTTGTTGGCAAAGGGGATAGAAGCCCCTTGTATCAACTCCGCATTTGAACAAATAGATATGGAAGAATACCGAAATGTGTTGCAATATTTATTTGAAAAGAAACTGAAATCCTTACAAGTCGAGGACGAATATCAAAAGAAGTATCGGTTGAAATATTTCTTGACTTCGCACGGTTTTGAAAACGATTTAATTGAAGAGATATTCAATCAAAATAATTTATATTAAATATCAAAAAAATAGTGTTAAAGAAAAATTTTTCAGTGTTAAACATAAAAACAATAATAAAAGGAGAGAACAAAGTGATATTCGTTTTCTCCTTTTGTTATTTATGTTTCCTTGTTTTGAATGGCGATGCTGGAAATTTGTTTTGATAACAAATCACAACCATTGCAATAACCGAAGTCTTGCAAACAATTCTCGCCAAAGAATTATGTTAATATAAAGGAACTACTTTTCTTATTTTTTGACCTTCTTTTAATCTTACGGTTGCCGAACCTACTTTTGTGTCAGGGGCTTCGCCATAAGTTATTGTAATATCGAAAATGGCTTCGTTGTCAAAGAAAAAATATGCTTCACCGTGAGCATCACTTACGCCATCACGAGTAATATTTCCACTGTTTTTGCCTATATGAATTTTTGCTTCCGGTATACGAGTGTTGTATTGTCCGTCTTCCGAAACATCATTACCATCAACGGCAACAACAGTCAAACCACAACCGTCTAAATCTTTGTTGCAGCCACTGAAAAAAGGTATAGCGATAGAAAAAATCATTATCATCGCAAAAGTTTTCAAAATATTCTTCTTCATAACAGAAAATTTTTGTAATATTGCACTTTCAAATTAAGTTAAACCAATGGTGGTTAAATCAGTTTGCAAATATAATAAAAAAATGAAAGGTACAAAAAAAATTTTAACTTTATTTGCCGTTCTAAGTATGGTTTTCGTTGGCTGTAAATCCAATAAAGCTTCTCAAACGGCTGAAAATACGCAGAATACAATGACACAAGAAAAACAGACTATGGTACTTATTTCAACTCCTTATGGAGATATGAAAGCGGTTTTATACAATGAAACTCCACAACACAGAGACAATTTTATCAAGATTGTAAAGGACGGAGTTTTAGATTCAACTCTTTTCCATAGAGTTATTAAAGAATTTATGATTCAAGGCGGCGACCCTAACAGTAAGACTGCAAAGAAAGGACAGATGTTAGGTAATGGCGATTTGGGATATAGAGTTCCGGCTGAATTTAATGAAAACATTATTCACAAGAAAGGAGCGTTAGCCGCAGCAAGAGATATGAATCCACAAAAGGCTTCTTCCGCTTGTCAGTTCTATATTTGTCAAGGTAAAGTTTATACTCCTGCCGAGTTAGATAACTTTGAAATGCGTATGGGCAAGAAATTCTCTACTCTTCAACGTGATACTTATACCACCACAGGCGGTGTTCCTTTCCTTGACGGAGATTACACTGTTTTTGGTCAAGTTGTGGAAGGTTTAGAGGTTATTGACAAAATTGCAGCTGTTAAGACCGATAGAAACGACAGACCTTTGGAAGATATTCGTATGACTGTGAAAATTATCGAATAATAAGACGATAGTTTTTGCTGATAGCGAATAAATATAATTCGATTTGTCGGTTTGTCGAACAATTAAAAAGTATTTTAACGACATTGATATATTTTGATATATGTTACAAGATACCATAAAACAAAAGTTAGAAGAAATAAAAATACTCAAAGCCTCAACAAAAGAAGAGTTGGAGAAGATACGAATAGAGTATTTGGGCAAGAAAGGTCTGATAAATGATTTGTTTGCTCAATTCAAAGAACTGCCTAATGAACAGAAAAAAGATGTTGGTGCAATTCTAAACGAATTGAAAAACTCTATTCAGCAGAAAATAGAATCTCTTAGAGAGGCAATGGCTCAAAAACAAGAGGAGTCAAAGCCGAAAGAAGACTTGACCAAGCCTGCCGATTTGCTTTCACTTGGCAGCATTCATCCTTTAACAACCGTAAGAAAAGAAATAATAGATATATTTTCTCATCTTGGATATACGGTTGCGGAAGGTCCCGAAATCGAAGACGATTGGCATGTATTTTCTGCTCTTAACTTCCCGCCGGAACACCCTGCAAGAGATATGCAAGACACATTCTTTGTAGAAAATCGCGAAGACCAAAACAATATCTTGCTTCGTACTCACACTTCTTCGGTTCAGGTTAGAACAATGGAGCATACGCAACCTCCGATTCGTATTATCGCACCGGGAAGAGTTTTTCGTAATGAAGCAATATCGGCAAGGGCTCATTGCATCTTTCATCAGGTTGAAGGATTGTATATAGATAAAGGTGTAAGTTTTGCCGACTTGAAACAAACTCTTCTTTACTTTGTTAAGGAAATGTTCGGTGCAGGTACTCAGATACGTTTGCGTCCTTCGTATTTCCCATTCACGGAACCGAGTGCCGAAATGGATATTTCTTGTACTATTTGCGGGGGTAAAGGTTGTAATATATGCAAACACACCGGTTGGTTGGAAATCTTGGGTTGCGGAATGGTTGATCCGAATGTTTTGAAGGCAAGCGGTATTGACCCTGATGTTTATTCCGGTTTTGCTTTCGGTATGGGAGTCGAGAGAATTGCAATGTTGAAATACGATGTCAAAGACTTGCGTCAGTATTTTGAAAATGACGTTCGTTTCTTAAATCAATTTGCTTCTACTATTTAATATGGCACAAATTTCCATAGAAAATATGAAATTCTATGCCTATCACGGTTGCTTCAAAGAAGAACAAGCGATAGGCACAAGTTTTTCTGTCAGTATTTGGTTCGATGCCGATACAACGAAAGCCGAAACAACAGATAACGTTACCGACACTGTTGATTATTCAAAGGTTTATGCCGTTATCAAAGAACAAATGGCTGTGCCGTCGCATTTGTTGGAACACGTGGGACGAAGAATAATAGATTGTGTAAAAGACAATTTTAAGCAAATAACACATATAAAATTAAAGATAAGCAAACTCAATCCACCCGTTGGAGGACAAATGGATTGCGTCAGTCTTGTTTTGGAAGGATAATTTGTTATTAATAAGATGAATGTTGATACCGATTGGAGTTTTGTTCAGTCGGTATTTTCTTTTTAGTTTGTTTATACTCCCGATGTTTTTAGTTTTTATCCTTGATGTAAATGTTTTTTTGCCATAGGTCGTAGTTGTTATCTATTACAGGAAGTGATAAAGCGACAAATTCTATGGTAAAAAAGATATGACTTGTTGAAATTTGGAGAAATTCGCTGCTAAATCTGAAAAGTTGGCTTCAAAGATGTAAAAAAGTCGGACTTTTTGAGTAGTCCGCATTGATGTTTTCAAAATTACAAGCCAACTTTCTGAAATTGGCAACAAATTTTCTGAAATTAGCCGCAGAAAAAAACAAATCTGCTGTTAATTTTGGAAACTTCAATACAAAAAAGTCAAAAAGTCATGACTTTTTGGGGTAAAAAGATATGACTTTTCTACTATTTCCCTGCGACAGAAAAACGGTAGCATCAAGCATATAAACGATAACCTGCGATAGAAAAACGAAAAGGTCAAATTTGAATGAATGTAAAGGTTTGAGAATTGATGAAAAGAATTAAATTATCTCATACGGATACGTTTATAAAAGTAAGGAATAAGAATTTGGTCGAATCCCTTGTTTATATCGCACTCAACGTAATCTATTTGCATATTGTTGCAAGCCGAGTGAATTTTTTCAAAACAAGAAGTCATAATTTCTTTGTACTTGTCTCTTATTTCCGTAGGATTTACTTTTAATTCCTGCTTTGTTTCGGCATCGATGAACTTGTAAGGACGGTTTTTATATTCGAGATTTTCTTCTAAATTTTTATCGAATACATGAAAGAGAATGACTTCGTGCTTTGCGAATTTAAGATGTTGAAGAGATTTTATAAATTCGTCGGTATTCTCGTTGGCGGACAGTAAATCCGTGAAAATTACGACAAGAGAGCGTTTGTGGATTTGCGTTGCCAATTGGTGCAAAAGTGGTGAAATATCGGTGTTTTCTTTGAATGCTTTTCTGTCTTGGCGGATTAATTTTTCAAGCAGTGTAAATAAAAATTTCTTGTGAGATATTGACGATTTGGTATCACTTAAAAAATCGATGGTATCGGACATCAATCCGAGTGAAAAAGCATCGCGTTGTTTGTATAGCATTTGAAGTATTGCCGCTGCGGCATAGACGGCAAAAGTTATTTTGTTCGGATTGTTGAAATCGCCCGACTTTCTATCGAACGGAAAGCACATCGAAAGGCTGTCATCTATTGCTATCGTGCAACGTAGATTGGTTTCTTGCTGATAGTTTTTTATGAAAAGTTTGTCGGTTCTTGCGAACAGTTTCCAATCAATAAACCTTGTGCTTTCGCCGGAGTTGTAAGCCCGATAATCTGCAAATTCGACTGAAAAACCATGAAAAGGACTTTTGTGCAGACCGGACAAAAAGCCTTCCACTACTTGTTTTGCTCGCAACTCTATAGAGCCGTACGATATGTTTTCCAAATCATTTGTCATAAGAAAATACAAAGGCTATTTAATTATTTGCAGATTGCAATTGAAAGAAAGACAAAAAACAGTCCCACAACAAAATTGTAGGACTGCTGTTTGATTAAAGATACTGTTCGATTTTTTCTTTGTAAGCGTTTTTGCTGTTTGCACCTACCATTTTGTCCAAAAGATTTCCGTTTTTTAGGAATAAAACAGTAGGAACGTTGCGAATGCCGAACTTGGAAGGAATTTCCGGTGCTTCATCAACATCGCACTTTGCAACAACGGCTTTTCCTTCGTATTCTTTTGCCAATTCATCTATTATAGGGGCGATATGTTGGCAAGGTCCGCACCAAGTTGCACCACAATCCAAAACCACCAATTTACTTTCTTTTACAACTAACTCCTCGAAGTTAGAATCGTTAATTTCTAATGCCATAATTGTATTGTATTTAATGTTAATAATTAATCTAATTGCTTGCAAAGATATAAAAAAAATGAATATTACAAGCAAAAACAGTCTTTTATTGAAAAAATATTCTTACCTTTGCAATCTATTAAAATCTGCATATAAAAGAAAAAGAAATATGTATAATCAATTAATTTTAGCAATTAATCCGGGCAGCACATCTACAAAGATTGCTGTTTTTGACGGAGAGAACAAACTATTTGACAAAAACATCAAACATCCCGCGGAGGATTTGAAAGTTTTTGAACACATTGCAGACCAATATGCTTTTAGAAAAGAGCTTTGTTTGAAAGAGGTTGCGCAAGCAGGTTTCAATATTAAAGATTTTAAGATTATCATCGGACGTGGTGGTTTGACCAAATCTACCGAAGGCGGTATATGGGAAGTAACCCCTGAGATGATTCACGATTTGCAGATAGGTTATGCAGGACAACACGCTTGTAATTTAGGTGGCTTGATTGCCAACGAAATAGCAAAGGAAATCGGTGTTAAAGCCGTTATCGCCGATGCCGGTGTTACCGATGAAAGAGAAGAAATCGCTAAACTTAGCGGACATCCTCTTATGCCGAGAAATTCCATTTTTCATTGCTTGAATCAAAAGGCTATTGCTCGTCGTTATGCAAGAGAACATGGCGAAGGCAAAAAGTATGAAGATTTGAATTTGATTGTTGTCCATTTAGGCGGTGGTATCAGCGTTGGCGCTCATCATTTGGGTAAAGTTATAGATGCTAATCAGGCTTTGGACGGCGATGGTCCGTTCTCTCCTGAAAGAAGTGGCTCTGTTCCTATGACCAAACTCATTTCTTTGTGTTTTAGTGGTAAATACACAGAAGCTCAAATCCGTAAAATGATTGTTGGCGAGGGAGGTTTTGTTGCTTATTTGGGAACAAACGACGCTTTGACAGTGGAGATAAAAGCCAAAGAAGGCGATGAAAAATATGCTTTCATACAATCCGCAATGGCATATCAAGTAGCAAAGGAAGTAGGTGCTCAGGCAGCAGTATTACACGGCAAGGTAAAGAAAATTGATGCTATCCTGATTACAGGAGGTATAGCATACGGAAAACCTTTCGTAAAAGAATTGTCAGACCGTATAGATTGGATTGCTCCGATATACGTTTATCCGGGCGAAGACGAGATGGGAGCACTTGCAATGAACGCTTCAATGTACTTGAACGGCGAATTGCAATTGCAGCAATACAAATAAAAACGTTTTTGTTGCTGAAAAGGGATTAAAAATTAAATAAAAAATCACGTTAGCAACGAGAAACAACCATTAAAAGCGACAAAGGGAAAATCATATTTCTTTTTGTCGCTTTGTTTAAGGGTAGCGGTAAATTTTTTCCATTAAGTAAGAAATTAGTTACATTAATCAGTGTTTTGGTGTTTAACACTAATAAAATAATAATTAACAAAAAATAAAAATAAGTTATGTTAAAAAATCAGTTTTTAAGAAAGAAAACTTTCCGCTTCAAGCGTTTTGAACGGAAAAGTTACAGCGCATACAATTCAATGCACAAAGTTGTAACGATAGGTGTTGTGTCTATAATGATGTTATCAAGTTTGGGAGCGAAAACCATAAAGGCTCAAACGACAAACGACACCATTGCAATGTTCGATACTTTGCAGGAGGTAACTATAAGTGATGAACTCTCAACGCCTATAAATCAAGAAGGCAAGATAGTTACCATTATTACCAAACAAGAAATAGAAAACCTCAAACCCCAATCCGTTGCCGAACTTCTGTCCTTTGCCACCGGCATAGATATTCAAACTCGTGGGGCTCACTCAGTCCAAGCCGATATTTCACTTCGTGGCGGTAATTTTGACCAAACAGCCGTACTCCTTAACGGCATAAATATTACCAATCCCCACACAGGTCATTATTCTTTGGATATTCCGATAAATATTTCCGATATAGAACGTATAGAAGTTATTAAAGGCCCGACGGCTATCATTTATGGTGCATCGGCTTTCAGCGGAGGAATAAATATTGTAACCAAGAAAAATGTCGATAAGTCTTTTGACGTTACTTTGGAGGGTGGAGAACATGGTTTTGTCAATACAGAATTGTCCGCAGCCTACACTTACAAAAACGTTGAGAATTATATTTCCTTTGGATACAAGAATAGTGAGGGCTATATAGCAAACAGCGATTATAATATATATAATCTATTGTATCAAAATCGCATAAATTTCAACAGAAATAATAAGTTGGATTTTCAGATAGGGTATAACAAAAAATCATACGGGGCAAATACATTTTATTCTGCCAAATACCCCAATCAACACGACAAGACATCGTCCTTTTTAACCTCTTTGAAAGGCAAATTCGATATTGCGGAGAATTTTTCAATAATTCCCTCGATTTATTATAATCAACACACGGACGAATATGAGTTAATCAAAGACGTATCGACGCCGAATTATCATAAGACCAATGTACTTGGAAACAACGTATCGTTTGTTTATTCTTTTAAGCGTTTTCGTTTGAATTTCGGCTCCGATATGCGTTATGAAGAAATACTGTCCTCTGTTTTGGGAGAGCCTTGCACATTACACGGCAATCATTACAATCATCACAAGGATAGAATAAATTTCTCATACTTTTTGCAAGGAAGATACTTGTTTGATAAGGCTGATTTGACTTTGGGACTTATGACATTCCAAAATACATCTTTTAACCAGAAACTATTCAACGTTTATCCAAGTATTAATTTCAATTACTTTTTTAATAATCATTGGCAGGCGTATGCTTCATTCAATTCGTCTTCAAGACTGCCTTCTTTTACCGAATTATATTACAAGGACGCCATTCATCAATCCAACCCCGATTTGAAACAAGAAAAATCTTTGAGTTTTGAAATTGGAGCAAAAAACACCAATGCCATTGCACAGACTTCGCTCAATATTTATTCTATGAAAGGCAACGATATGATAGATTGGGTGAAATATTCTCCAAGTGATGAAAAATGGCAAAGCAGGAACATTAATAAACTCGATAAATACGGAGTTGAGTTTGACAGCAAATTGTTTTTGAATAGTTTTATAGGCTTTCTTTTGCCTAATTCCACACTAAATATTTCATATTCGTATATGCACCAAAAACAAGGCAATATCGATTATATTTCTGCCTATGCTCTGAATTATCTTAAACACAAAGCGAGCGTTCGTTTGACCCTTCCGATAATCAAAAACTTGACTCTTACTCTTGCGGGTAAGTTCTGCGTTAGGGAAGGCTCATATATAAAATATGATAGGTATATAGAAAATGATGAAGTGAAGTTTAACGAAAGCGAACAGTCTTTCTCTCCATTTTTCACTATGGACGGCAATATTAGTTACCAATACCGCCATTTCAATTTCTATATTTCCTGCACCAATATGATGAATCAGGAATATTTCGATATAGGAAATATCCCTCAACCGGGCAGATGGTTTATCGGGGGTGTAAAATATAATCTTTAAGCATGATATTTTTTCTTCGCATTGTTATCAAAACAGGGCAAAAATATTAAAAAAGAAAACTTGAACAGATAAAAATATTTTGATAACAAACGGCAGAAAAATTTTATGTGAAAAGAAAAAATTAGTGTTAAACATCAGTAAAATAATTACTGTAACTAATAAAATAGTGTTAAACACTATTTTTGTAAGGCGACTTTTTAAGTTTTTAATGGGGTCGCCTTACGTTTTTATAGGAATAATCATATCTTTGAAATTATTATGCGATATTTTCTTTAATGGAATAAAAATTAAAAAAACAAACAAAAAATTCTTCAACTCATAGATTTTTGTTATCTTTGCACTCCGTAACGAAAAGAAGTATGAAATAAATATTAAAACCTGTAAAGATATGGAATATTTGAAGCTATTTGTATTTGCAGTATTTGTAAGCAATGTTGTGCTTAGTCAGTTTTTGGGAATTTGTCCTTTTCTTGGCGTATCCAAAAAAGTTAGTACTGCTTCGGGTATGGGTATGGCGGTAGTGTTTGTTATGACTATTGCAACATTGGTTACATTCCTTATTCAGAATTATATATTAGCCCCATTGCATTTGGAATTCTTGCAGACTATTATGTTTATCTTGGTTATTGCTTCATTGGTGCAAATGGTGGAAATAATATTGAAAAAAATAAGTCCGTCATTGTATCAAGCATTGGGAGTGTTCTTGCCATTGATTACAACAAACTGTGCAGTGTTGGGTATAGCTATTTTGGTGGTTCAGAAACAATTCACGCTTTTGCAAGGACTTGTTTATTCGGTATCAATCGCACTTGGCTTCACATTAGCATTGGTGTTGTTCGCAGGTATAAGGGAGCATTTGGATTTGGTAGGTGTTCCAAAAGGAGTTAAAGGTACGCCGATAGCATTAATATCCGCCGGTATTTTGGCTATGGCTTTTATGGGTTTTGCAGGACTTGTAAAAATATAACCTTTACTCGGGATATTTAATTCAAAAAACAACTTTTTATGACCAATAAGGAAGCAAATAAACAGTTGGCAAAAGGTTTGAAAGACAAGAAACGCAAGCCTTCTTGGTTTGCCCGTCGTTCGAGAAAGAAACTTGTGGAGAAATTGGTGGCTGTATTGAAACAAGAAGGAGTGAAAAAAGCATACGCACATGAGGAGTTCGTTTCGGCAGTTGAGAAACAGGTTCAAAATATAGTTATTTACGTTGAGTTTTCGCCTAATAGCGAAGAGGGAATAGCCAACAGAGTGGATTGTAAAATGGATTTGGCGTTTGAGAAATATAATGTAAATATCATAGACCTTAAAACACTTTTGCCTTCAATCAAAGAATCTATTTTTAAGGAATTGACACAGATATTTTAATATTTATCGTTTTTGTGTGCTGTGATGCTGTAAAACTAAAATCAATTGACGTTTTATTTAGGAGTATTTTTGTTTTACGGATAACAGACACTGCGAAAAGGAGAGTTGTGATTATTATATAGAATTTACGTAATGCAAATATCGGTAGTAATAAACACATATAATGCGGAGCAATACTTGGAGCAAGTGCTTAAAAGCGTAAAGGATTTCGACCAAATCGTGATTTGCGATATGGAATCCACCGATTCGACGCTTGACATTGCAAAGAAATATGGCTGCGATATATTTACTTTTCCTCGTGGTAAATATAGGATAGTCGAGCCTGCAAGGAATTTTGCAATATCCAACGCTAAATATCCATACGTGCTTGTTGTAGATGCCGATGAACTTGTAACAATTGAATTAAAAAATTATTTGTATCGTGTCATTGAGCAACCCAATCCGCCACAAGGCTTGTTTATTCAACGAAAGAATAAATTTATGAGTGTATATTTTGGCAATTCGTTAAAGGATTGGCAACTGAGATTTTTTATCAAGCAAGGGACTTACTGGCCGGAAATAATACATTCTCTTCCGCAAATACAAGGTAAGGTGGAAAAAATTCCGACAAAAGAGAAAAATGCGATGTTTATTCATTTGGACGAAGAAAGATTATATAACCGTTTGGAGAAACTAAACCGCTACACAGATTTTGAATTGCAGAAGAAAAAGAAAAGAGAATACAAAACTTTCGCGTTATTGTACCGTCCGACGTGGAGTTTTATAAAAAGTTACATCATTCAAGGTGGTTTTCGTTATGGTGTTCGCGGATTTATCAAAGCCAAATACGATGCAGCATATCAATTCTTTACTGTCGCCAAAGCAATAGAAAAAAGATTGAATAAATAATATTTTTGATTTGTTAATTATAAGTTTGCATTGAATGTTGAAGATAAACTTTCTTTTTGATTGTTTATCTTCTTTTTTTGTTCTAAGAAATAGTCGTTATAACAGAATGCCGACATTAATGCTGAAATAAACGTCATACCCTCAAAACTCTCGAAACTGCTTTCTGCAAACATCCAACAAATGGCGATGATGAAGAAAACGCAGAAATATAAATTTTTGAACAATCGTAGTTTTATAGGCAGGTAAAGTATGTATATCAGCATAATCATTATACCCAACAAACCGAAAGCCGCAAAGGTGTAAAGAAATTGATTGTGCGGATTGCAGCCTGTTGTACATAATTCGGGATGTTTTCCCATAATCGGAGCGGTAAGTTCATCTCTTGTATCGCCCGTGCCACAGCCTATAAGGATATGTTGTTTTATTATATTGATAGCATTCTTCGACCAAAAATATCTCTGTATTACGGACATTTCTCTTACTTCTCCCGAACGCAGATAGTGTTCAAATTCAAAGAATGTCTGATACAGACGCGGTCTTAACGAAAATCTCTCGGCATAAACAACGTTGGCATACCCTTTTTTAATGTTTTCGATATCTTTGTCTGTGAGAGCAGCAACGCCCGATGCGTCTTTTTTCAATCCTTTTGAGTTGAGGTATCTATAAATAATATCATTGTATTTGTAGTATTGTAAGCCCTCGTTGTCTGTGCAGTAATCTGTCAAATTAAGTCCCGTTCGTTGTTTCCAAGCACTCTCAACCTCACTCGGACAAGAATACATATAGACATAATATCCGTTTTCGATGAATTTATTATCAAAAGGAATATAATCGTTGCCCAAAGCAGTTTTTTCTTTTATATAAAGAGCAAATTCCTGCTTGGGAGTAAAATAATTATCTATTTGTTTCGATAGCCAAACACCACATAAAACCAAGGCGATAGCACAAATGCTTATAGCGATAATGGAATATGATTTTCGTTTTTTTCGTATGATTGAAATAAGTGCGAAAATCATTAAAATAATCAGTGTAACTATTCCGCTGATTAATGAAGCCACAAAAATATATACTGTAAATAAAATAATGATAGGCGTTAAAAATTTTCTTACTTCCTTATTCTTATACGCCGCTATTGTCATTACCGAAATAGCAAAGCACAAATGGAACGCAAACGATATATTCCTTGCCGTAGGGACCAAGAAACGCCCGTCGGCGTATGGGTCTATAAAGTAATTTATCAGTCCTATCGCAACGCCAATAGTTATTGCAACGATATATGCAAATAAAAGCACTTGCCAAAACTGTTTTTTTATCGGGGATATTACAAGACAAAACAGCGGCAAGACTAAGAAAGGCATTTTGTGATTGAGTTCGAATAGCCCGTATTGCAGATTGCTCGACCAAAGCATTCCAACGATATTGAGCAAATAGATACCAAGCAAACAAAGTAAGATTTTATAGGATTGTTTCAACTTTTTGATTTTTTCTTTCATATTACCTATGAACAGAACTCTGACAAGCATCATTATCAAACCTACTGTGAAAAAGAAGGGAGAATAAATAATGCCGACAATGAGTGTCATACTCGAAAAAACGTCGCACCAATCAATAATGTTTAGTGATTTCAACGTATTTTGTATAACTGTCTTTGTCGGCATCGCAATATATGGTTAGGTTATTGTCTTATTTGTTGTCTTCGTATTGTTTGATTTTTTGCTCTAATTCCCTAAGACGTTTCTCTATTTCTGGAAGTTTTTTGTAAAGTACGGAAGAGCGAAAAGAACTCTTTGCTGAAAAAGCAGGATAACCAAACACTTGTTCATCTTCTTTAACATCACCGAAAACACCGCTTTGAGCACCTATTTTGGCTCGGTCTCCGACTGTCAGATGTCCTGCAAAACCTACCTGACCTCCCACGAAGCAATAACTTCCGAGATGTGTGCTACCTGCAAGTCCCGTCTGTGCCGACATAACAGTATTGCTACCTATCGTTACATTGTGTGCAATTTGGCAAAGATTATCGACCTTAGTTCCTTTGCGTATAATCGTTGCCCCCATTGTAGAACGATCCACACAAGTATTCGCACCTATTTCTACATCATCTTCTATTACGACATTACCGGTCTGAGGAATTTTTTTGAAAGTGCCGTCAGGCAAAGGAGCAAAGCCAAAACCGTCTGCACCAATGACAACACCCGAATGAATAATACAATTGTTTCCTATGTTTATATCGTGATAAATTTTTACACCCGCAAAAATCGTTACGTTATCGCCAATCGTTACATTTTCTCCGATATACACTTGCGGATATATCTTTGCATTTTTTCCAATCTTTGCGTTCCTGTCTATAACGGTAAATTCGCCAATATAACAATTCTCTTCAATTTTCGCTTCTTTATTTATGGCAGCCAAAGAGGAGATACCTTTTCTTTCTTGCATATTGGCATTGGTGTATTGTTCGTAAATATCCAACAATGTTGCAAAAGAACTATACGCATCTTTAACTCTGATAAGTGTAGCACTTGTAGGCTTTTCCAAAACTACATCTTCGCCAAGAATAACCACAGAGGCTTTTGTGTCATATATATAATGCGTATATTTCGGATTTGCCAAGAAAGAAAGTCCATGCACTTCGCCTTCTTCTATCTTACAAACCTTATTAACCGTAACTGCATCGTTTCCCTCTATCTTACCATTCAAAAACTCTGCAATTTGTTTTGCTGTCAATTCCATAATATTTATTTTTGTCGTTTTATTTATTGATATTTTTCTCTATCAATTCGTCTAATTTCTCAATATCTATACCGTTTTGAAGTATCTTACCATTTTTGTCAGCCAAGATAAGATGAGGTATGTATTGGAAATTATATCTCTGAGTAATCTCTTGACCGTTGCCGATAAGAGAAGTCCATTTCATAGGATTTTTTTCTATGAATTTTATCCAATCATTAGGATTAGTATCCACACTTATCGAAACAACGCTAAGTCCTTTGCCTTTGTATTTCTCCCACACTTTTTCTATCTTTGGCAAAGCCTCCAAACAGGGTTTGCACCAAGAAGCCCAGAAATCCACCAAAATCAATTCGCCTTTCACATCTCGCTCCGTCAAAGTATCGCCCTGCTGATTTAGTGCAGTAAATACCAAAGTCGAATTGGCTGTCTGCTGTACTATTTTGTATTTATAGGCTTGCGATAAGTATTTCTGCCAAACATTATCCGTTTGTTCGTTCGATAGTTCCCTACAATAATCCATTATGGGGTTGTCAGCGTTTTGAAGTGTTTGCATTTCGCTTATCAATACCGAATATGCGTAGCCGCTTTGCGGATATTTCTTTATGAAACTCTTGTACAACTCAACTTGTTTCTTGAAAGTCTTTACATCGTTATTGTTTCTTGAAAGTTCCATAAACGAATCATTGACATCTTTCCAAAAACGAGAGAAATCTTCTGCGAATTTACTACCCTTATATGAGATGTTAAGTATATTTTTTCGTGCAAGATAATCGCCAACACCTGTAATTGTTATCGTGATAGTCTTTCCTTTTTCTATTATGCAAGGCAAACTTGCTCCGAATTGTTTATTCTGATTAACTATTGTTATTGCACATTCTTTTATCTTGCCTTCAAATTCCAAAGAATCCAAAATAATTTCGCACTTGCCATTCTTTATTTTTGCCGTTGCTATTTGCTCGCTTGTGCGGGCATTAATCATATCGGGGTCTTGATAAATCACTACCACATCGCCCTCACTTAATTCTGCAATATCCACAACGACTTTCTTATCATTGGAACACGATGCGAAAAACACACCTACAATGGCAACAAACGCCAACAAAATCTTTTTCATTATATTGAAAACTTTCTTTTTAAGATATTATTTGTTTTTTCTTACTAATATCTCATCAATCATTCCATATTCTTTTGCTTCGGCACTTGTTAGCCAGTGGTCTCTATCACCGTCGGCTTCGATTTTCTCAAAAGGCTGACCGCTATGTTTAGATATAATTGTGTAGAGTTCTTTCTTTGTTTTAAGTATCTCTGTTGCTGCTATTGCAATATCCGAAGCCTGACCTTCCGCACCACCCATAGGCTGATGAATCATTACTCTTGAATGTTCCAAAGCAACTCTTTTCTTCGGCGCACCCGCACACAACAAAACACTTGCCATACTTGCTGCCAATCCGGTACATATAGTTGAAACGTCAGGAGCTATGTATTGCATAGTGTCATATATTCCCAAACCTGCTTGAACATATCCTCCGGGAGAATTTAAGTAAATCTGAATATCGCTTTTGCTGTCTGTACTCTCCAAAAACAACAATTGGGCTTGTATTATATTTGCTACGTCATCGTCAATCGCTGTTCCCAAGAATATTATTCTGTCCATCATCAAACGAGAGAATACGTCCATTTGAGCCACATTCAACTGACGTTCTTCTATAATCGTCGGGTTGATATAAGCACTTCTTGTGTTAAAATATCTATTGTATCTGTCAAAGGTCAGAGAGTTGATGTTTCTGCCTTTTGTTGCGAACGCCTTAAATTCTTTTTTGAAATCCATTTGTTTATATACTTTTTGCGTTAATACTCTCTTGTTATGCGATTGCAAAGTTAGTATATTTTTTTCATAAACCCTATCTTTGTCATTATTAAATAAATATTTTTATTCTCAATTGCAAAAAATAGTGTTTAATATTAAAAAAATAGTGTTAAACATCGTTCAATTGATGTTTAACACTATTTTCGTCTTTAATGATATAAAAAATTCCTTTACTTAAAATATAAGGCTGTAACCCAAATAAACGAAGTGGGCGATAATTCCTGCACAAAGACCTGCTATCGTATGAGCACCCAAAGCCTTTGAGATACATTTTCTATAACCTAACGAATCCAACATTGCCGTATGAGTTGAAAAATATCCTGACCAACACATACCTATTGCAGTACATACAGCAACGGCATTACCGTCCAAGATACCTTTGATAACAAACGTTTTTGCCATTCCTAACGCTGCTCCCACAGAACCCAACGCCGTCATAGGGAAAGCAATCAACTCCATATTCTTAAAGCCGAACAACCATTCGAACACCCAATGTATTTTTTGAGCAAGCCACGGCAAAAGAGGAACACCTTGCGAAATTCCGCCGTCATATAAACCTGTCTCAGGGTTAGCACCAAAGGTTACAAGTATTACGGCAGTCGTTATGATAAGTACGCCTGGAATTATCTGCAATCCCAATTCCACGCCATTTTTTCCTCCGTCCAAGATAGCGTTAAGAAAACGCATAAAAATACTTTCGTTACTTTCGGCTTCCGCTTCTTCTATTTGAACTTGTTTTGGAGATGCCGAACAAACGGGTTCGTCCAAAGACGGATAGGCTTTAAGTACCGAGCGTTGCATTATACGTGTTGAGATTATGGAACCACAAAATGCACCGAACAATCCTATTAACGCTCCATCTACATGACCATAGCCAATCATCGTTATTATAACCACGAAACCCATACCGAAAGCCGTTCCGAAGTTTGTTAAAGATATAAGCTGATATTTCTTGAAATACGATGAGAAACGTCTATCTTTGCTAAGGGCAATTATTGCCGGATTATCCGAAAGAAAGGTCATAACCGCACCCAATGCTGCTCCTCCGGGCAAGTTATACAAAGGCTTCATCAATGGACGCAACACTTTTTCCAATAGCGATACCACGCCAAATTCTGCGAACAACTTGCTCAAAGCACCTGTCAAGACAGTTACACCCATAAGCCAAAAACAAGTGTTTAGTAATAAGTCGTGAGCCGTTGCCATTATGGTGTTAAGCATATTACCAGCACCCATTTTCCAACCTACACACACACAAACAACGACAAGAATAAAAAGAAAAATCACTGCTTCTTTAACCGCTCGTTGAGATGCATTCATTTTGTTTGGTTTCATAGTTTTATTAATTAATGTTGTGAATTATTTTTTTATTACGTTAATCTTCCACGTTGCACCTATCAAAACATTGTGAGTATATTTCTTCGTTTCGTTCGGTACATCTGCCAAATTTTCTTGTGTATAATGATAAACGGCGTGCAGTCTTACGTTTTTGTTATCTTTCAAAGGGAAATACTCGACACCGCCGCCTATATGTTTATATTCAAATTTGTTGTCGCCCACATGTAAAAGAAATCTGTATTTATCTTTGTCGTAGCCGCCTTTTACAAAGAAGTTAAAGTTGTTATACGTGTAGTTGAATTTTGCAACAAAGCCCCAATTGTCAAGTAAGAAATTTTTATAATCTTTGCGATAACGGTTGATGAAATCTGCTTCCAAATAAACGTTGTCCGTTCCTATTCGGTTGCCGAGTGCAATCATATTCTCAAACTCTCCGTTAGCGTATTCGCTTTCATTGACTGACCAAATGGTTCTCCACCACGGAGCGATGTTACCGAACCACGCAAGATTGTAACTTAACATATTGGAATTGCCTCCATAAAACGGTGAGTTGGATACTTGAAACACCAATTGCTGATGCTCATTAAAATTATATGCCACACTACCTGCAAATCCGTAACATTCGGGTAAAACATTGCAGAAATCACCATAGAAATACACATCTATCGGTGCGTAATCGTATTCGTATCCTCCGATAAATATCTCCTGACGTCCGAAGTTCAATGACCAATGTTCATTTATTTTCCAGTCTATATAAAGGAAGTCGGTTGCGTTAAAAAAGTTGTTTCCTTTGACCATATCTTTATGAAAACGCTGGCGGATACGATAGGTAATGTTATCCGTGATATGGCCTTGCATATTGATATTAAAGTGTTCGCCGTTAAAACCTTTATGGTCTTCATCGTTTATGCTATGGTGGTTATACTCAAAACTTGAACGTACATTGACCGACAATTCATCTATATGGCTTTGAGCCTTGATGCCGTAAAAACTCAGAACGATAACGGCAAATATCAAAAATCTTTTCTTCATATCTTTTTTCGTAAGTTTATTTTTTTGAAATGAATTTGCAAAATTACAAAAACTTATTTCAATACGTTGTTTCTTTGCCTCGTTTTTGTGATTTTTAACATTTATTTACATTTTCTTTACCGAAAGTTTGATACTTTTTTTCTTTGTTAATCTTTCTATTTTTGTTTTTATTCCTAATTTTGCATGTGCAAATTTTTCTATAATCCGATAGAGAAAAAGAATAGAGGAAGTTGCGAAATTATATAACAGCGACAGACAAAAAGTAAATTGCATAATGGAGAATATAAATATATTTACACAACAAGGCGTATATAATATACCGACATTGCCATTGCAGTATGATTTGGAGACAAAAGAAGTGTTAAAACAACTCAATGCTGCAAATCGCAAACTTGCCGAATTGAAAGGTGTTGCACAAACAATACCAAATGAACGTATTCTTATAAGTACCTTAACGCTTCAAGAAGCAAAGGACAGTTCGGCTGTTGAGAACATAGTTACTACGCAGGATGATTTATACCTTGCGGGATTGGATCTTAGTAGTATGCTTGTCAATGCAGCCACAAAAGAAGTATTATTTTATCGTGAGGCGATAAACTCCGGTTTTGTCAGGGTAAGAAACAAAAATGTATTGTCATTAAATGATATTAAATATGTGCAGCAGGTCTTGGAAAAAAACTCGGCAGGATTCAGAACAACACCCGGCACACAACTAAAACGAGAGAATGACGGAAAAATCGTTTATACTCCTCCACAAGACGGAGCAGACATCGTCAGATATATGAATAACTTGGAGCAGTTTATCAATGACGAGCAGATGTGTCCGTTAGACCCTTTGATTAAAATGGCTATAATACACCATCAGTTTGAAAGCATTCATCCGTTTTATGACGGCAATGGCAGAACTGGACGTATCATTAATATATTGTATCTTGTTATTTCAGGATTGTTGGATTTGCCTATATTGTATTTGAGTCGCTATATAACCCATAACAAAGGAGAATATTATCGTTTGATACAGGCAATAAGAGATAAAAATACCGATAACGAAAAAGAATGGGAGGAGTGGATTGTTTTTATTTTGAAAGGTGTTGAGGTAACGGCGCAAGAGACTATCTCTTTGGTAAAAGAGATAGGGAAATTGATGGCTAAGTACAAAAACATTATTCGTTCCAATTTCGGTAGTAAGTATAGCCACGAACTTTTGAATATTCTGTTTTATCATCCTTATACAAAGATAGACCACCTTGTCGAGAATATGCTGATTTCAAGACAGACGGCAGCAAGTTATTTAAATAGGATTGTGGATTTGGGACTTCTGCAAAAAGAAAGATTAGGCAAGGAGAATTATTATATAAATATTGAGTTGATGAATCTGTTTATTGATTTCGGCGGGCGTGATATGCCTAAAAATTCCGAGATTATTGAATCTTTGTCATGTTAAAAAATTTCGTTTTTTTTAACACGACCTTGTTCTCATGTTAAAAAATTTCGTTTTTTTTAACACGACCTTGTTCTCATG
>OMYR01000063.1 GCA_900315335.1 uncultured Bacteroidales bacterium | reverse complement strand
TTGTTTGCAAAGTTAAATATCAACGAGTTATACCTTGATACGCAAATCGGTGACAAACGGTGCAAAAGCATCCTACCTCTGTTAAATATTACCTTTTGTCGGGTAACGATTTGAAAACCGTTCTCTTTCTATATTCCGCTTTTCTTTGCGTTTTACGCTTTTCTGTCTTGGCATCGTTTGTCACCGTAACGACATTGATGTTAAGACGTTTAGCGTCATTTCTCCTTTTTTTCGAGGTTATTCCAGCATTTTTCCGTAACTTTGTTTCCGATTTGATTACATAAAACAATTGTTTATGAAGAAAATTTTTACTCTTGTGTTATTTTCGTTTTTATCTCTTTATTGCGGAAATCTTTTTGCGCAAGTGGAGGATGATATTCTGCAAATCTTGGAGGATTTGGGCATAAGCAGCGAGCAGGCAGAGGAGTTGTTGCAGTCTTTTCAAGACAAGAAACAGCGGTACAATATAAACTCTTTGACAATGGAGGATATGGTGCTTTTGGGTTTGACAAACGCACAGATTTTTAACTTGCAGAATTATATTCGACGTACTGGACAGATATTTTCTGTTAATGAATTGAAATTTGTCAATACCTTCGATTCCCTGACAATACGAAGGATTTTGCCATATTTGTATGCACAGCAAGTTCCATACATACATTCTTTAAGATTGGATAGCATAATGAATTATTCAAAACAATCGCTACGGTTGAATTATGCAAAAAATCTAAAAACACCATACGGATTTACACGAGATGACAAAAAAGGTTTTGTAGGTAGCAATTTTTCTTCTACGTTTCGGTATAAATTGGAGTATTATGATAAATTGGAATTTTCGTTGGTGGGAGACAAAGATTATGGCGAGCCGATATATTACAAGAACAAGACATACGGATACGACCATTACAGCATATCTTTAACTATACGGGATTTGTCAAAATATTTGAAGCAACTGACAATCGGAGATTATCGTCTGAATTTAGGGGAGGGCTTGGCTATGAAACAAAATTTTTCTATTAATTATCTGTCGGATAGTTATGGGGCAAAGCATACTAACAACAATATAGCGCCATTTCGTTCCTCGTTGGAATATGGCTACAATACTGGTTTAGCAACCAAATGGGATTTTGGCAAAATAGAGTTGGTGGCATTCGCATCATATAATGCTGTTGATTTTAATGGCAAGACTGTTCAGCAAACAGGTTATCATCGCACCGAAAGTGAGATTGAAAACAAAAATTCAAACACTTTAACAATGGGAGGACTGCATCTGAATTATTTTCATAGAGGTTTGACTTTTGGATTTACATCCTTATTATATCATTACGACAAACCGATTATTCATGGCACACAAAAATATCAGCAATATTATTTTTCGGGAAATGACAATAATATTCTTGCTTTGAATGTTGCATATAATTACAAAAACTATTTGTTTTTCTCTGAAATTGCCAAGAGTAAGAACAATGCTTTTAGTGAATTGCTTGGTGTTCAGGTATCGCTTGGATATAAATCCTCACTTTCGTTTTTGGTTCGCAACTATGACAAACGTTATCAAAACATTTATGCCGATGCCATTGGTTACCATTCCGGCAATCAAAACGAACGAGGTTTTTATTTCGATTACTCAAAATATGTTTCCAAACGTTTTTCGTATTTCTTGGGCGGGGATATATATTATTTCCCTTATCCGTCTTATCGTGCGGACAAACCTTCGTATGGATATAAGGCAAAAGCACAGGTTGAGTATAGTTTTAACAAGCATATCTTTGATTTTTATTTTAGATTGAATAATCATCAATACAATGTAACGTTGGAGGATAAGACAAAGGCTGTTAAGGACAATATAGTATCACAATATCAATTGAAATATAGGTATGTGATAAACGAGTGTTTGACTTTTGCGATGCGTGTCGGGTATTCTCATTCTTTTACGTATGCTTCAAAAAAGAATAACGGATATTTCGGATATGCGGAGTTACTTTATAAGCCGAGTAACAATATTTGGAATTTTAATATGCGTTATACGTATTTTCACACTTCGGATTACGACAATCGTTTTTATGTTTATGAATACAATTTGCCGTTGGTGTATTCTTCTGCTATGTTGTACAATACCGGTCATAGGATTTACGCGAATGTTTGCTTTGATTATTTTACGGATTTCACTATTTATTTTCGTTATATCTTTATTCGTTATAGCAATACCAAGGAAATATCTTCGGGAAATACACGTATTGACGGCAATATTCAACATTATTTATCTGCTCAATTACTTTATAAAATTCCAAACAAATATTATAAAAGTAGAAACAAGTTAAGTATTAGTAAATCAATGAAATAAAATTTTGATAATAGGAAGTGATAAAATTTTTCGTAATATAAAAACTATAACTTTTTGAAAAATTTTATTGTTTTTTAACGCTTAGTTTATAAATAATTGCTACCTTTGCAAAAGATTTGTAATGAATGTACTAAATGAGGGTGATAATTATCCCAAACAAGTCCGTAAGTTATTAAACCTAAGTTATATAAGATTAACGTAGGGAACTAAGATTTTACAATTATAGCAAATAATTGGTATATCTTGTTGGGTGTTAGTTGTTGGACAAACTATCAAATTAAATAATCGAATGAAAGGTATAGTATTGGCAGGTGGCAGTGGAACAAGGCTGTATCCGATAACGAAGGGTGTAAGTAAACAAATGCTTCCCATATACGATAAACCGATGATATATTATCCTATTTCGGTTTTAATGTTGGCCGGAATAAGAGATATTTTGATTATTTCGACACCACAAGATTTACCGGGTTTTCAACGATTGCTTGGTTCAGGTAGTGATTACGGAGTAAAGTTTTCTTATGCAGAGCAACCAAGTCCTGACGGATTGGCACAGGCGTTTATTATTGGCGAAGAGTTTATTGGTAAGGATAGCGTTTGTTTGGTTTTGGGAGATAACATATTCTTTGGCAGTTCATTCACCTCAATGCTTGTTCGTGCGGTTGAAGATGCCGAGAGAAAGGGTAAAGCAACTATTTTCGGTTATTGGGTTAAAGATCCGGAGAGATATGGCGTTGCCGAGGTTGATAATGACAACAATGTTTTAAGTATAGAGGAAAAACCCTCCAAGCCAAAGAGCAATTATGCGGTAACGGGATTGTATTTCTATCCTAATGATGTTGTTCAGATAGCAAAGCAAGTCAAACCCTCTGCACGTGGAGAACTGGAAATAACATCCGTCAATCAAGAATTTTTGTCTCGTAAGCAATTGCGTTTGCAACAATTGGGTAGGGGTTTTGCTTGGTTGGACACAGGTACTCACGATTCTTTGAGCGAAGCAAGTACATTTGTTGAGGTAATAGAGAAGCGTCAAGGCTTGAAGATAGCGTGCTTGGAAGCCATAGCATACGACAAAGGTTGGATTAATGAAGAAAAATTGCGTCAGGTGGCACAGCCGATGATTAAAAATCAATACGGACAATATTTGATGCACATCATAAACAAGGAAGCGTAGTGAAGCGAAATATTTTGATAACAGGGGGAGCGGGTTTCATTGGTTCTCATGTTGTAAGGCTTTTTGTAAATAAGTATCCCGATTATGAAATATATAATTTGGATAAACTGACTTATGCAGGCAATCTTGCCAATTTGAAGGATATTGAGAATAAGCCTAATCATCATTTTATCAAGGCGGATATTTGTGATTTCGATACCATTCTCAGCGTTTTCAGAACGAAAAACATTGACGGCGTTATACATCTTGCAGCAGAAAGTCATGTTGATAGAAGCATAACGGATCCTTTCACTTTTGCTACAACCAATATCATTGGTACATTGTCTTTATTGCAAGCCGCCAAAGAGGTTTGGAAAGATACGACGAATAAATTGTTTTACCATATTTCCACCGATGAGGTTTATGGTGCTTTGGAGATGAATAATCCTAAGGGTGGAAATGAACCGGGTGGCGGTCCTTTTGGAGATACTTTTTTTACGGAACAAACCAAATACAATCCTCATAGTCCTTACAGTGCTGCCAAAGCAAGTTCTGACCATTTCGTAAGAGCGTTTCATGATACTTATGGTTTGCCTACGATTATTTCCAATTGCTCCAACAACTATGGACCTTATCAATTTCCAGAGAAGTTAATACCTTTGTTTATCAATAATATCAGATACGAAAAGCCTTTACCTGTCTATGGCAAGGGCGAAAATGTCAGAGATTGGTTGTTTGTTGAAGACCATGCGAGAGCAATAGACTTGATTTTCCATAAAGGCAGAGTCGCTCAAACATATAATATCGGCGGTTTCAATGAATGGAAAAACATAGATTTAATTCATCTTTTAATCAAGACCACCGACAAATTGCTTGGCCGTAAGGAAGGATATAGCGATAAACTTATAACTTTTGTATCGGATCGTCAAGGTCATGATTTAAGATACGCAATCGATAGTTCCAAACTTAAAAACGAATTGAATTGGCAACCGTCTTTGCAATTTGAACAAGGTCTTGAAAAAACCGTTGAATGGTATCTTAACAATCAAACGTGGTTAGACGATATAACTTCGGGAAAATATAGAATGTATAACTAATTTTCTGAATAGTGTATTCAGTGCCGCAGTTATTAATATGAGTGAAATAAATAGTGATATAAAAATAGCCGTAATAGGTTTGGGTTATGTGGGCTTGCCGTTGGCAAGATTGTTTTCAACGAAGTACAAGACCTTTGGATATGATTTGAATGTTAATCGTGTCAAAGATTTGATGTCGGGGCACGATGCAACGCTTGAAGTAAGCGATGAATTGCTGCAAGATGCAATCGACAATCACGGTTTCAAATGCACTTCAACTCTTGAAGATATAAGAGAATGCAATTTTTATATAGTCGCCGTTCCCACACCTGTTGATGACAACAATCGTCCTGACTTAACACCGCTTATAGGTGCTTCCGAAACTGTTGGTAAAGTTATTTCCAAAGGCGATGTTGTCGTTTATGAATCAACGGTATATCCGGGAGTTACGGAAGAAGAGTGTATTCCTGTTGTGGAAAAGGTCAGCGGGTTAACATTTAATAAAGATTTTTATGCAGGCTACTCGCCTGAGAGAATAAACCCGGGAGACAAAGAGCATACTGTTGAAAAAATAAAAAAGGTTACTTCCGGATCAACTCCACAAATCGCTGATTTGGTTGATTCGGTTTATAATTCCGTTCTTATCAACGGCACGCACAAAGCGTCTTCCATTAAGGTGGCAGAGGCGTCAAAAATAATAGAGAACTCTCAACGAGATGTGAATATCGCTTTTATGAATGAGTTGGCAAAGATTTTCAATGCTATGGGTATTGACACGCATGAGGTTATAGAGGCGGCTTCTACCAAGTGGAACTTTATTAAACTTTCGCCGGGTTTGGTCGGCGGTCATTGTATATCTGTCGATCCGTATTACCTTATTCAGAAAGCGCAAGTCTATGGAGTTCTACCTCGTATTATGTTTTCCGCCCGCAGGCTTAATGACGGTATGGGTGCCTACGTCGCCAACCAACTAATCAAAAC
>OMYR01000065.1 GCA_900315335.1 uncultured Bacteroidales bacterium | reverse complement strand
TAAAAATGAAATACTCGAATCTAAAGTAAATCCTTTTGGTACAGTTGCAGTTTTGGCTTGAGTGCCTACTGCAGTACTACAAGAAATAAGAGTATTTACACCAGTAATTAAATAATTAGTATCAGCAACATTCATAGAATTTATATCTGCCATTTTTTCCTCCAATTTATATAAATAAATAGTAACATTTTTTTATTTAATTTAAATGAACGGTTTAATTGAACAACGTAATATGAGTTTAACTGTTCCAACACCAAGCACATTAATGAAATTTACAATTACTTTTACTCAAATTCCATCTTTATTTATTACTCATCACAAAAATGATAGTTCCGCATTACAAATGGATATGTTAGGATATTATGTCGATACAACAGGATTTAAAACAAATTATTTTAGTGGTTATCCTATAGATTATATAGCGAAAGGATATTAATAACCTATGGCAATAATGCCACCCATTATAACATTTCGTGTATCCCATACCCAAGTAATTGTATTGTTTGTTTTAGGTACATCACCTATACCAGCAATATCTTTAATAACAAAAGCGTCAACGTTTGTTGTATATGAATTAGCCGAAGTAAAATTAACATGAAATGTAACTTTACGTTTATCTGTATCAGGATTACCTGCATCCAAAACTCTATTAGCCCATTGTTCAATCAAACCGTTCGATTTTAATATCCTTTTACTTGCCATAGAAAGTCACTATTTGCTAAAGAACTTTTTCCATCTACACTGATGTATGTTGGTTCAGTATTACGCAGATAAACAGGATAACTCCATCCTTCGGAAGTTCCTAATGATAAAATTTGAACATAAGCCGAGTAATTTATCATCGTGATATTAAACAAAATGTTAAATTTTGCATTAGTTGATTGATGGTGTAGACCCCATTGTTCAATCTTACCGTTCGTTGATTTCAAGATACTTCTATAATTAAAATAAAATATTAATTTTATATTTTAATATTTTATAAAAAGAAAAATAAAAATAATATATTTAATTAGAGAAGTATTCTGAAATTAAAATTTATACTTTTAATAACGAAATCTATTACAAAATTTATTAATTTTTGTATTTAAAAATTAAATTTACTTTATTAAAAAATATAAAATTTTATAAAATTTAAATATTGGAAATTTAAAAAGATATTATTATACATAAATAAATATATATATGGAGAGGATAATAAAAAAAATATAAAATAAATTTTGTTTTATAAATTTGTTTTATAATTATAAAAATGTATAGTTTTTTCTAATAAAAAAAGGGGTCTAAAATAATTTATATTATTTTTAAATTCAATTTTAATTTTCTGTATATTTTTTAAAATTGAATTTGTAAGAAGAATAAAATTCTTTTTAGACTGTTTTAAAATATTTTTAATACGTTCGTTTAATCTTTTGGATTTTTCTTTAACAATGAGAACTAATTTTTGTACATAATTTATTAATTCTATTGTATCAGCAATATATTCACAGATAACCCATCCACTTTCATGAATATTTGTTCTGTAAGATTCTACTAATTCTCCATTTACAATTTTCGTCATGTTTTTACAGTTTTTAATAATATTGTGATTATCAGCAAGTTTAATTCCAATAGATTCAAAGAAGTTATTTCTAGCAATACTATCTCTGAATTGACGGATTTCACCACTGATTAGATTAAATGCAGAATATTGATTCCCAAAATGAGTTCGAATATTGTAATTTAATTTTTTAGATTTGTTTTTCATTTCTTTCATTTTGTATACTGTTTTTAAACAAGATACTCGTTTTACATATATATTTTTTTCATAACATTCATCAAGAATAATATCTTTAGATAAATTTATAAAATTTAATTGATTGTCTGAAAAATTAAATGCCTTTTTAACTTTATTGATATTTTCAGCATTAAAATAAAGAATATGTTTATCGTTATTATGAGATACTAAAAAGTTATAAATGTTAGTTGTCATGATAATGATTTTATCTGATTCTAGCGGATTAATAGAATAAAATACAATGAAATTTGAATCAGAAATGGTATTTTTAGCATAAGTTAAAATGTTTCCATCCATAGGAATAGCATTGAACGTTTTAATTCTACAAGCCTTCACATTAATATATTTGTCATTATTGATAAATGACAAATCAGCATAATTATTTTCAGCACAAGGAGCAAGAAAACAAACGTCTTTAAAATTATTTTTAGATACTTCGATTGTAGACACATAATTAAACCAAGGAACATAAGCAATTGATGTATCTGTAATAGAATTAGAAACTTTACATACATTTTTGAATACTTGTTCTTTTAAAAGAAATTCAATGTTGTACAGTTTATTGTTCAACTGCAATTTTGAAATATCTACATTTTTGATGTTTTCATTCATAAATATAATTCTCCTTAGTTTATCAAATTCAAGTTTAACGTTTGGAAGAATTTTAATCAATGAATTTTGGAATTTTTAATTTGGTATTGATTTTAATTTATTAAATCATTACTATTTATTTCTGTAATCATCAATGTTTATCTCACAAACATTCGTTGGTTCAAGGTCGCTAATTTTTGGCGACCTTTTTTTTATTTATATAAATAGTTATAAAATTTGTTCGAACGGTTTAATTGAACAGTGGATTTATAATATAACTCCACCTACAGAATCAGAAGACATAAGATTTAACGTTTATTTTTCTAATTCAAATTATACTGCTTTTTTACAATTATGTGGTATAAATTCAGCATCAGATTGGGCTACTAATACGATTAACAATACTTCAGATTTTCATATAGTTCATGTATATCTTCCTCAAGGAAGACACGGTTCGCTTTATTTAAGAGGTTATTAATATTAACAAACGGTTTAATTGAGCAATGGTTAGCAAATGTTTCTAATAGCAACAGTATACCTTTATGTATAACTTACTCAAATACGAAATATAGTATTGCTATTGCACCTAATCAGAATGGTTATCACGTTGCTTGTTTTGCG